>NZ_JBIRAW010000021.1:0-170717 GCF_044326315.1 Actinomadura sp. 9N407
CGCCCCCCCCCCCCCCCCCCCCCCCGCGCCCGGGGGGCTGGGTTAGAAGGTGGCGGTGAGGGGTTCTCGGTCTGGGTCCGGGGCGGTCGACGGTACGGCGGCGACGCGGACGGTACGGCTCCGTTCGGCGGTCGAGACGGCGAAGACGAGTTCGGTGTCGCGTCCGTCCACGTGCGCGGGAAACACGACGAAACGCCAGCAGGCCTCGCGCCACACGTCCAGGGGGACGGCGCTGGTGATCGCGTTCTCCGAGGCGGTCCAGGCCTCGCTCGCGCGGAGTCGCGCGTACGTCTCGGACAGCGGGCTGCGGCGGCGCTCGCACGGGGTCACCGGACGCAGCCGCCGGACGCGGTCGGTCAGGACGGAGAGTTCGGGAGAGAGCGCGGCGAACACGGCCAGCTCGATCAGCAGGACCAGGACCACGTCGACGGGCCCGTCCAGCAGCGCCTCGTAGCCCGCGTGCGGCGCGGGCAGTGAGGTGACGGCCACGGCGGTGAGCAGCATGGCGCGCAGCACGCTGCGGCGGCCGACACGCCTGGTGCTCAGCCCGCCGAAACAGCCGCAACCGGTGTCCGGCCGGCGTACGCGCAACTCCCCCACGATCCAGGTGGCGGCGGCGAACATGACGGTCGTGGCCAGCCGTACCGACAGGTGCGAGCTGACCAGCAGGGCGAGGCCGAGCGCGCCTTCGGTGAGGCCCAGCCCCACGCTCGCCCGCCGGCCCTGCCATAGCGCGGTCGCCCCGCGGATGCGTCCCGGGACGGGTACGCCGTGCACGTGCTCGGGCGTCCCCGCGACCGGGGCGCGTACCAGGAGTTTGGCCAGGCAGGCGGTGAGGAGTACGCCGGACAGGAGCAGGAGTTGCGCGTTCTGGATGTGCGCGGTCATCGGTCAGCCCTCCGCGGCCCGGGGAACGCTGTTGCGCAGGACGGTGTTGAAGCAGCCCTTGTCGAGATCGCCGCCAAGGGCCACGAACGCGGCGGGCGTCAGCTCGCCGAGCCGCCCGCGCGGGGAGGTGTCGCACGTGACGCAGCGGTCGCAGAAGCGGGCCGCCATGCACCCGCACTCGATCACGGGCAGCGCGCTGGAACGGTCCGCGCACGAGTTGTGCAGGACCAGGTCGCTGCCGATCGAGAGGTAGGGCAGCGCGACGCACCCCGAGGGAGCGTCGGAGCAACCGCCCGCCTCGCCCTCGGGATCCACCGCCGGATAGGCGACGCCGGCCTCCCCGGCCAGCGTGAACGGCCGCTCGCCGCCCATGCCCGCGCCGCCGGATCCCGGCCGGGGCTCGTACGTGGCGCCGCCGAACCAGGTGGCCGTGCCGTGCATCGTCTCCGGAACGGCGGCCCCCGGCTCAGGCGAGGCCAGGTCGGCCGGGCGGTGTCCCGGCTGGGACGTACCGGGCCGGAACGCCATCGGGCCGTCCGCGGACCGTACGCAGATGACGTCGATCAGGTAGCCGGGCTCGAGCCGCGGATGGCGGACGAGGACGTGGCCGAGGGCGTGCGGGGGGATCACCACATGGGTACGGCCGCGATGCGGACCCATGTCCACCTCTACGGTGTTCCTCCCGCACGCCTGGATCGTGCCGGTCACCCGGCCGATGTCCACCCAGACCCGGGCGGCCCCGAGCCCGTCGGCGGACGGCCGGACGATGACCTCGCGACCCGGCCTCAGCGCGGCGAGGCCCCCGCGCTCGCCGTGCCAGATCGTGGTGCCGGGCAGCATCGGCAGCCGGACCTCGCCGTCCGCCGTGGACAGCACCAGCAGATGAGGGCTGGCGTCGAGGACGACTCCCGCCACGACGTTCGAAGGCCGCCGCGGCACCGCCGGGGGCTCGCCGCGCGGGTGCGCGGACGCACCGAGCACGACCTCCCGGTATCGGCGGCGCCCCGTTCCATGACGGTGGGTGGTGATCGGCATGGCGGCACTCCGGCGTCGATCTTTTAACTCATGGCCACTGCTGTGAGGACAGCCTGTCAAGAGTCAACGCCGAGCGACCCGGGTGTCAGTGGATTTATCGCGATAAGTCAGCCAGTGGTTGACCTTTATTTTACCCGGGTTGATTATTATCCCCTGGTTGACCCGAATATGTAATTTCTGATGGACCGGAATTACGGTCCCCATGCGATCGTCGAGAGCGTCGGGATCTTGCCGGCCGATCCGGCATCCGAACAGGCCGCCTGAGGCCCCAATCCCTTGGCCCGGTGGTGACCTGAAGGTGGTGACGTGAACAGGACACGGCACGACGAGTTCCGCGACTATGTCACGGAACGCGGACATGTCCTGCTTCGCTCCGCCGTCCAGCTCACCGGCGACCGGGCCGAGGCCGAGGATCTCCTGCAGGCCGCCCTGGCCAAGACCTATCTGGCCTGGGATCGGATCCAGGATCGCTCCGCCATCGACGGCTATGTGCGCCGGGCCATGGTCAATACCCAGATCTCCTGGTGGCGGCGGCGCAAACTGGAGATCTATCCTACGGATGATCTTCCCGAACAGGCGGTAGACGATCACACGCGCCGCAGCGAGTTGCACGATGTGCTCGGCCGCGCCCTCGACCGGCTTCCCGAACGGCAGCGCCTCGCGGTGATTCTGCGCTATTACGAGGACATGCCGGAAGCCGAGATCGCCGATGTGCTCGGCGTCAGCATCGGCACCGTCAAGAGCACGGTCTCCCGCGCCATGGCCAAACTCCGCGACGATGCCGGCCTGGAAGCCGACTTCCCCGGCATTCCGCCCCAACGCCCATAATTCAGTCGAATTCCGATAGGCCCAACTGTCTCGCCTTTTCCGGGTGCCGTTTCGTGTGGGCAGGGCTTCCTGCTGGTCGTGAGTCCCGGCACTGGCCTCGCCCGTGCACCCCTCGGCCGCCCGCGTATGGCTCGGACGTACTCCCACGTACGAGTCGCACGGCCCCCGCGTACGAGTCGCACGGCTCCCGCGTTCAAGGCCGGGCAGGCTCCCCGTACAAGTGGCCTCTCGGCTTCTGTCGTGCGACGCCGTACGACGCCGGAGGGAGGCCGGTGCGCGCCCGGAGATGCCGGGAAGGTGGCGATTGGGCCCGTATTGATAAAAATGGGGTGGCGAGTACTGACATGGCAGTACCGGACGGGCCAGAATCCGGTCTGAGGATCCACCGAGCTGGAGGCGCGCGCCATGTGGAGCACGATGCAGGACTTCCCGCTGACCATCACTTCGATCATGCGCTTCGGTACGGGGGTCTTCGGCGGGAGCGAGGTCGTGACCTGGACGGGCGAGGGGACCCGGCGGCGGTCCTATGCCGAGCTCGGTGAACGGGCCGCCCGGCTGGCCGGGGCGCTGCGCGGGCTGGGCGTGGACGGTGACCAGCGGGTGGCCACGTTCATGTGGAACAACGCCGAGCATCTGGAGGCGTACCTCGCGGTCCCCTCGATGGGGGCCGTGCTGCACACCCTCAACCTGCGGCTCTTCCCTGATCAGCTGGTCTACATCGCCAACCATGCCGAGGACCAGGTCGTCCTCGTCGACGGTTCGCTGATCCCGCTGCTGGCGCCCGTACTGGACCAGCTGAAGACGGTCCGGCACGTGGTCGTGGTCGGGGACGGCGACACGGCGCCGCTGGAGGCGGCCGGCAAGGAGCTGCACTCGTACGAGGAACTGCTCGCCGCCGCGCCCGCCACGTTCGACTGGCCGGAGATCGACGAACGGTCGGCGGCCGCCATGTGCTACACCAGCGGCACCACGGGCAACCCCAAGGGCGTCGTGTACTCGCACCGCTCGGCGTACCTGCACTCGATGGCGATCTGCACGGGCAACTCGCTGGCGATGGACGCGGCGGACCGGGTGCTTCCGGTGGTGCCGATGTTCCACGCCAACGCCTGGGGCATGCCGTACGCGGCGATGATGGCGGGCGCCTCGCTGGTCATGCCGGACCGGTTCCTGCAGGCGGAGCCGCTGGCCCGGCTGATCGAGGCCGAGCGGCCCACGATCGCGGGCGCGGTGCCGACGATCTGGGCGGACCTGCTGCGCCACGTACAGGAGCACGGCGCGGACCTCAGCTCGCTGCGGATGGTGCCGTGCGGCGGCTCGGCGGTGCCGGCGGCGCTGATGCGGGGCTTCGACGAGATCGGGGTACGGATCGTCCAGGCGTGGGGCATGACCGAGACCTCGCCCGTGGCCACGATGGCGCACCCGCCCGTGGGCTCGGAGGGCGACGTGGCGTGGCAGGCGCGGGTGTCGCAGGGCCGGGTGCTGGCCGGGCTGGAGATGCGGATCGTCGGCGACGGCGACGTGGTGCTGCCCGAGGACGGCGAGGCGGTCGGCGAGGTCGAGATCCGGGGCCCGTGGATCACCGGGGCGTACTACCTGGACGAGGACCCGGCGAAGTTCCATGACGGCTGGCTGCGTACCGGCGATGTCGGGACGCTTTCACCGGACGGCTATCTGGTCCTGACGGATCGGGCCAAGGACGTCATCAAGTCGGGCGGGGAGTGGATCTCCTCCGTCGAGCTGGAAAACCATCTGATGGCGCATCCGGACATCCTGGAGGCGGCCGTGGTCGGGGTTCCCGACGACCGCTGGCAGGAACGGCCGCTGGCCTCGGTGGTCGTACGGGAGGGCGCGGCGGTGACCGCGGGAGCGCTTCGCGAGTTCCTCTCCGGCCGGATTCCGAAGTGGCAGCTTCCCGAGCGCTGGTCGTTCATCGAGGCGGTACCCAAGACCAGCGTCGGCAAGTTCGACAAGAAGGTCCTGCGGCGCCGGTACGCCGAGGGTGAGCTGGCCGTCGAGCGAGTGGACTGACGGGCGGATATGCCGGTTCCCCTCGCCGTCCCGACCATTTCGCCATTCCGTTCGTACGGCATGCCGTCACCGCGCCACCACTCCATGGTGGCCCTATGAATACGAAGGGGTGGGGGTGTGTCACCCCAGAGTCACCTTCGTCGTGATTTCAAGGGATCAAGTGGTGCCGATGGGGCAGTCGGGTGTATGCAAGATGGGCCGAATATTCAGCTGACCCCGCGAGGGCGGGTCTCCCACATGCCGGTGCGGGGAGCGCATATGCCCAAGTGGTCCTCTTTCGACGCCGCGACCGACCGCCGGTTGGTCCACGGGTTGAACGAAGGCGACGATGGTGCTCTCGCCCTTCTCTACGAGTCGTACGCTGAGCGGCTGTACGATTACGCGCTGTCCATGATGGGTGAGTACAAGGACGCCGCCGACATCGTGCACGACACGTTCATCGACGCCTGCCGGCGCGCGCCCCGGATGCGCGACCATGTGCGGCTGCGTTCCTGGCTGTACGGGGCGGCCCGGCGCCGGTGCGTCCAGCGCGGACGGGTCCGGGTCCTCTTCTGGGAGCCGGACGTCGATTTCAGCGAAGCTCCGTACCCCGAAGCCGCGCGCGCGCCGGACCGTACCGACGACGCGAGCGACGAGGGCCGGGCCCGCCGGCGCCCCGATGTCGAGTTGCCGCCCTCCACCGAACTGCGCGGGCTGCTGGAAGCCTCGCTGGCGCGGCTGGAGATCGGTGAGCAGGAGGCGTTGCTGCTGGCCGTACGGCACGGGCTGCTGCCCGCCGAGATCGGCACCGTCCTGGGCGTCTCGCCCCGGCGGGCCGCGGCGCGGGTGGCGCGGTCGCGGTCCCGGCTGGACGCCGCGTACGAGACCGAACTCATGCTGGCCACCGAACGCTGCGTCGCCGGAGTCCGGGCGAGGCCCGCGGCCCCCGAACGGGCCCCCGAACCGGCCCCCGAACGGGTCGCCGAGGAGAAGTCCGACGGCACCGTCGTCGGCGATGCCTCCGCGAAGCAGGCCGCCGCCGAGGTTCCCGTCGAAGAGACCACGGCCACCGGACCCGACGACGGTTCCCGGCCGCCGCGTTCGCGCCAGGCCTCGGCCGTCCTGGCGCAACGGTCGCCGCCGGCCTCGCGCTGGCCCGCCTGCCGGTCCCGTCCTGGCGGGCGGCGACCGGCGAGCCGTACCGCCACGACAAAGTGGCCGGGCGGCCACCACTGCACGGAGTGCGAGCGCCGGTCCGGCGTGTACGCGGCGGCGCTGCTGGCGCTGGCCCCGTCCCCCGTCCTGCCCGCCGCGCTCCGGCACCGGGTGATCCATACCGCGACGGACTCCGAACTGGCCGGATACCGGGCCGACATCGCGGCTCGCGGCGGCGGCCTGACGCCCGACGGCCTGCCCAGCCAGCCCGACATGCCGTCCCCGTTCACCAGGCGCTGGCTGTTCGCGGGCGGCGGCATGGCGGGAGCGCTGGTCACCGCCGTGCTGGGCGCGCTGCTGATGGGCCCGGGGCTGGGCAGCCCCACGATCTACTGGCCGCCGTTCCAGACCCGGCCGCAGCCCTCGATCACCGAGCAGACCCCGGAGCAGCGCAACGGCGCCACCCCCGGCCCGCAAGCGCCCCCGCAGGCCCGGGCACCGGGCAGCGACGGCCGTCCCGGCGCCCCGCAGCGGAACGGCTCCGGCACGCCCGCGCCGAGCTCTCCCGCGCCGACCTCCCCGGCGGCGCCGCCGCCCGGGACGCTGGGGGTCAGCCCGGCCAAGGTGGAGCTGTACGGCACCAAGACCGCGCGGGTCCGGCTCACCGCCCAGGAGGGCCCGGTCAGCTGGAACGCCGTCGCCTCGGACGCCGAGGTCTCGGTCTCGCATCCGCAGGGCGGCCTGGACGAGAACGGCGAGATGGACGTGACGATCACGCTCCGGGGCGGGCTGCTCAAGCTGCCCGGCGAGGCCACCGTCACGTTCATCGACGCCGAGACCGGAGCCTCACGCGAAGTCGCCGTCGTCTGGGGAGCCTCGTTGCTCTAGCTGTTAAGCCCCGGCCTGCGGCGCTCGCCTAGCGGCTCGCACCGCAACCGTGCCTTGGGCGAGCGCGACATCGCTTCGCTACCTGCCCGGTGAGGCTCGCCTTCGGCATTGCCTCACCGGGCAGGTAGCGCGCTCGCGTGGTGGCTGAGGCCACTTTGAAAGGCGCTCAGGCCTCTGCGGCGGAGGTGGCGGTCTCGGCCGCCAGGTGGTCGCGGATCTGCTCCAGCTCGGTGCCGAGGGCGGCCTGCACCCGGGTCTCCATGGCCCGCGCGATGAACGGGTCGACGACCATCTTCACCAGCGGGCGCATCCGCCGTACCATCGCGGCGATCTCGGAGACGTCCTCGCCGCTCAGCGCGGACTCGCCGTCCAGCCGCTGGAAGACGTGCTCGCGGACGAGGTCGACGAACCGTCCGGCGATCACGTCGCAGTCGTCGCGGATCTGGGCCGCGATGTCGAGCACCGCGTCCAGCGGGATCCCGGCCGCGACCAGCTCGGCGCCGACGTGCAGCAGCCGCGGGCTGGGCACCCGGAAGTGGTCGCCGGCCGGCTCGATCAGGCCGATCTCGACGGTCCGTTCCAGATCGCGGACGACCTCGTCGTCGTCGGAGCCGGGGCTGAACGCCGCGCGCAGCTCGTCGAGGGTGACGGTGCCGGGGATCTCGTCCGACCACGGGTCGGTGAGCACCTTCTCCAGCCCGAGCACCTCGCCGACGTCCTTGCCGGTCTCCCAGGCCGAGAGCAGATCCTTGATGATCGCGAAGGTGTAGCCGCGGCCGAGCAGCTTGCCGATCAGCCGGAGCCGCGCCAGGTGGGAGTCGTCGTACAGCCCGACCCTGCCCTCCAGCCGGGGCGGTGGCAGCAGCCCGCGGTCCTGGTACGCCCGGATGTTGCGGACCGTGCTGCCCGCCGCGTGCGCCAGCTCGTCGATTCGGTACTCGGCCATGCCCCGTCCGCCGGTCTGTGTCGTCCTCGACCACCGCGGGCGTCCTGTTGACCGCGGTGATCCGTTCCTTGACCGCTTTGATCTTACGCGCCACCATTGTTACATCGACCGATGGCACATAGAGGTGGTCATGGCGGATACCCCGGAGCCCCCCGACATCGAGGAGACCCTCCTCGGCGGCCCGTTGCGCTACACCCGCAAAGAGGTCGCGGAACGCTCCGGGATCTCCGACGAGAACGCTCGCCGTATCTGGCAGGCGCTCGGCTTCCCCGCCCCGCCCGACGACGAGGTCGCGTTCACCGACGGCGACGTGGCCGCGCTCCGCGAGATCAAGGGGCTGCTCGGCCACGCACTGGTGGACGAGGAGATGGTGCTGCGGCTGTCCCGCGCGGTCGGGCAGACGATGGGACGGCTGGCCAGCTGGCTCGGCGACGTCTGGCTGCAGACGTTCAGCGACCAGCTCCCGCCCGACGAGCCGCTCAACACCGAAGCGGTCATCGCCGCCCTGCAGGCCACCGAGGAACTGCGTCCCGCGTTCGAGCGCCTGCTGATGCACGGCTGGCGGCGCCAGCTGTCGGCCGCCGGGATGCGCGCGGCCGCCTCCACCGCCACCGCGACCGCCGACCCCGCCGCGGGCGTCGCCCGGCTGGCCGCCGGCTTCGCCGACATCGTCTCGTTCACCCGGATGAGCCGGCAGATGGAGGGCAAGGAGCTGGCCGACTTCGTGGAACGGTTCGAGACCACGGTCACCGGCATCGTCGCCGAAGAGGGCGGGCGGGTGGTGAAGACGCTCGGCGACGAGGTGATGTTCGTCGCCGAGGAGCCGGCCGCCGCCGCCGAGATCGGCCTGCGCGTCGCCGAATTCTCCGAACAGGATTCCGACTTCCCCCGGGTCCGCGTCGGGCTGGCCTACGGCGAGGTCATATTCCGCCTTGGCGACGTCTTCGGTACCCCCGTGAACCTGGCCGCCCGCCTCACCTCCGTCGCCCACCCCGGAACGGTCCTGTCCGACACGGGTCTGGCCTCGGCCCTGCCGCCCGCCGCGTACGACGTGTCCTCGCTGCGCCCCCGTACCCTCCAGGGCCTGGGCAAGGTCCGCATCCGCGTCCTCCGCCGCCACACCTGACGGCCGAGCCCCTCCGGCCGGGCAACGCACCCATCGATTCGCTCTTAAGGTCCTTTCACCGTTTTCTTAAATCTTGCATAAGACGGTGGCTTTAGTGTTTCGGTGGAGTTTTTCGCGCGACAGATCCCGGTAATGTGCGTGGCGGTCAAAGAATGGCTTAACGCGCGGGGCGGTGGTGCTGATGGCGGGACGAGGGGGCGCCTCGACCACGTCGCCGGGCGGTTCCCGGCCAGGTGGCCGCGCCCACGGCCGTGGCAGGCGGAGGCGGAGGCGGCGAACCGGAACGTACCGGCTGACCCTGCACCACCTCGCCGGGAACGGTGGCGCGGGGGCGCACCGTTCCGGCCGGCGCGGGCGGCTCGGTGGTCCCGGCCCCGCCTCCGGACCCAGGCACGCGGTGGACGCGGCCTCGGCGCCGGTCGTCATCAGGTTGCGCCGGTGCGCGAACGCGGTCTGGCTGGTGAACGGCGCGCTGGCCGTCACCTCACTCGTCGTCGCGGTGCTGCCGTTGGGGTGAGGATCGCGGGCACGGGCGTACGTACTGCCGTTGGGTGAGTAACGCGGACCGGGGCGTGCGTACTGCTGGTCAGTGGCGTCCGGTCCGGCGTCCGTTGCGGCGTGCGGTGCGCCGCGAGGTCGGGCGGGGAGCGGTGCGCAGCCACAGTTCGATCTGGGCGCCGCCCAGCGAGGAGGTGCCGACGCGCAGCGATCCGCCGGTGGACTCGGCCAGCCGCCGGGCGATGTCCAGGCCCAGCCCGGTGGACCCGGCGCCGCTGGCACCGCGCCGCAGCGCCGCCTCGACATCGGCGATTCCGGGACCGGCGTCGCCGAAAAGCAGGCCGGTGGAGTGCCGGCCGCGATGGACGGTGAGGCGGAAGGCGGTGCCGTGCGAGGTGTGCCGGAAGATGTTGCCCAGCAGCGCGTCCACGGCGGCGGCCAGGTCGGCCTCGGGGACCGGGACCGGTACGGGCCCGTCGGCGCCGGCCAGATCCCAGCCGCGGTCCTGGTCCTCGGCCAGCGCCGACCAGAAGTGCAGCCGCCCGCGGATCACGGCGGCGACGTCGCAGCCCACCGCCGCCGTGCCGGACGTTCCGGCGGGCCGCCGGGCGGTGTCGATGATGTCGTCGATCGCGGTCTCCAGCCGTTCCAGCGCGTCCTGGCTCTGCGTCAGCCGGCCCGGATCGCCGGGGTGGGAGGCCAGCCCGTCGAGGTTGACCCGCAGGGCCGTCAGCGGTGTCCGCAACCGGTGCGACAGGTCGGCGCCCGCCTCCCGTTCGGCCGCCAGCAACCCGGCGAGCCGGTCGGCCATGTGGTTGAACGCCTCGCCGGTCGCGCGCAGCTCCGCCGGTCCCTGCGGATCGACGCGCACCGCGAGGTCTCCCGCGGCGACGCTGGTCACCGCGTGCCCGAGCCGGTCGGCGGCCCGGACGACCCGGAGGGCCAGCCGGTCGGCCATCGCCACCGAGACCAGCACCAGCGCGAGCGCCACCAGGATGAGGATCAGCCAGGACCTGACGACGCCCCGTTCCAGTTCACCCTGCGGTACGTACACCTCGATGACGGCCAGGGTCCCGGTCTCCAGCAGGACGGGGCGCAGCAGGACCGTCCCTCCGCCCGGTGCCGCGACGGTGGAGGTGCGGCCCTGCCGCCGCGCCGCGGCCAGGTCGGCGCGCGGGGCGTGCGGGGACCCCAGCACCTCACCGGTGGCCAGATGCAGTGCCAGCCGGCCCGCCGCTCCGGCGGGGACCGAACCGACCGCCGCGGTCAGCGCGGCCGGGTCGCGGGTCACGGTCAGCACCGGTACGAGCGAGGCGGCCTGCCGCTCGGCCGCCGTCAGTGCCCGGTCACGCGCCATCTGGCCGTTCAGCAGCCCCAGCGGGATGACGAACGACAGCGCCACCATCGCCGTGACGGCCGTGGCGATGCGCGCCAGCGCACCTCTCATCCCGCATCCCCTCAGGTCCGTCGCGCCGCACCGATGGCTCATCGGTCGTGCGGCGATCACGTAGAAAGCGAAAGATATTCTCTTATGGCGATGATGGGGTGGCGATCATGAGGCCCGTGCGGGTGCGAATCGGATTTCTGGCGGCCTGGATCGCCACCACGGCCGCCGGTATGGCGATCAGCTGGGCGGGCGTGGGCGACGCGATGCGCGGGACCGCCCTCGCCACTCCCGACCTGGCCGCCGAGGCCCCGGTCCGGCAGGGACGGCCGCCGACCTCGGGTCCCTCGCCCGAACCCACCACCTCCAGCGAACCCGACCCGTCCTCGTCCCCGTCCCCGGCACGCTCCGAGCCGGGGGACCGGTCCACCACCAAGCCCACCGCCCGGCGATCCGCGTCCCCGCGTGCACCGAGCGGGCGGGTGCGCACCTACGTGGTCAAGTCCGGACGCGTGGTGCTGGAAATGTCCGCCGACTCGGCGCGGCTGGTGTCGGCCTCGCCCAACAGCGGCTTCCAGGCCAAGGTGTGGCGGAACGACGAATGGCTGCGCGTCGATCTGACCGACGGTGTCCACGGCTCGGCGGTGTTCGCCACCTGGAACGGGCACCCGCCGATGGTCCAGATCTACGAGTACTGACCCGGCACAGTTGCTCAGGCCCGGTCCGTCACTCGGGCTCGGCTGGTTGCTTTGGCGCTGTCAGCATCACGCCTACGCCTCGTACGGTGTGCAGGTAGCGGGGTGCGGCGGCGCGGTCGCCCAGTTTGCGGCGCAGCCAGGACAGGTGCACGTCGATGGTCTGGTCGTCCCCGTACGGCTGCTGCCACACCTCGGCCAGCAGTTCCCGCCGGGTCACGACCCGGTCGGCGTTGCGGGCGAGGAACGCCAGCATGTCGAACTCCTTGCGCGACAGGTGCAGGGGAGTGCCGTCCAGTCTCGCCTGCCGCCGTTCGATGTCGACGTGCAGTGCCCCCACCATCAGCAGCTGCTGCCGGGGCACCGTCCGTGCCCGCCGGAGCACCGCCTCGACGCGCGCGTGCAGGTGACCGGCCGAAAAGGGCTTGACCAGATAGTCGTCGGCACCCGATCGCAGCAGGCGGATGATCTCCTGCTCGCCGTCCCTGGCCGTCGCCACGATCACCGGTACGTCCGAGACCGCGCGCAGCATCTTCAGTGCCTCGCCGCCGTCCAGGTCGGGCAGCCCGAGATCCAGGACGACCACGTCGGGGGCGTCCGCGGCCACTTCCCGCAGTGCCTCCAGTGCCCGGCTCACGCTGCGTACGGTGTGCCCCAGATCCCGCAGTTCCCGCAGCAGCGCATGCCGGACATCGTCGTCATCCTCGACCAACAGCACCACAGCCACCGTCGGACAGTAACCCATTATGAGCCGTCCGAAATCGGGAATCGGTTACCTGGCATGGTCGCCGCCCACCGGGCCTCAGCCGTTGAGCAGACCGAGCATCTGCCGGATCTGGTCGGTCCGGGATTCCTCGACCCGCTTGGCGAACGCCTTGGTCTCGGGGTCGCCGCCCTTGCTCCGCTCCGTCTTGGCCATCTTCACCGCGTTGTGCTGGTGGGCGACGAAGAGGTTGAGGAACGCGGGCTCGAACTCGGCGCCCTTGGTCTGTGCCAGGGCCTTGATCTCCTTGGCCCCGGTGGCGGGCATCCCGCCGTGGTCGGCGTGGGCGCCCGGTGCGTGGTCGGTCGTGGTCGGCTTCGACCACGCGACCAGCCGGGAGCTCATCGTCTTCACCTCGTCGGCCTGCGTCACCGTGACGGCCGAGGCCAGCCGGCGTACGTCGTCGCGCTGGGCTCGGCCGGCCGCCAGGCGAACCATCTCCAGCCCCTGCCGGTGATGCGCGATCATCATCTGCAGGAACATCACATCGTCGTCGTTGTAGCCGGCGGCGGCCGGCGCGGCGGAGGCGGCGCTCGCCGGCTTGGTCGCCCCATGCTGACCGTGCTGCCCGTGGCCGGTGCCGCACGCCGTCAGCAGCAGGGGTACGAGGAGTGCCGGCAGCGCACGGCGGTACGTGGGACGGGCGCTCACAGCGGCAGCCACAGGGCGAGGGTGTACGGCGGCTCCCAGCTGCGGATCGTCGTGTGGGCCTGGCGGCAGCGGTACCGGACGCCGTTGTAGGTGACCTCGTCGCCGACCCGGTACGTCACGCCCGGCTTCCAGGCCGCGCCGGGCGCGGGCGCGCCGGTCGGTGTGGGCCGCGCCGACGTCGGCCGCGTCGACGGCCGGGTGGTGGGCGAGCTGGACGGCGTCGGCCGCGTCGACGGGGCGGTGGTGGGCGGAGCCGTCGTGGGCGGGGTGGTGGGTGGCGTCGTCCCGGAGCCGCCGCCGACGTTCAGGTCGACGCAGTTGTAGAACGCCATCGGGGTGTCGCCGATGTTCCACACCGCCAGGACGGTGCGCTCGCCCGGGAACTTGCTGAGATCGACCTGGTGCGTCACGACCGAGTTCGGCTGCTGGTTGCCGTCGTCGAAGACGGCCACGCGGGTGCCTCCGACGTAGTACTCCCAGGTGCTGGTGCGGTGGCGCGCGGTGAGCGTCCACCTGAAGGACACGTTCGTCCCGACGGCCTTCGCCGGCCAGTTGCGGCTCTCGTCCGACAGCACCGCGAACTGGGGGATGTTCGCGTGGCAGTTGCGCAGGCCCTTCGGGCCTTCGACGCTCTGCGGCTCGAACTGGATGGGGCCGCAGTCGGGTACCGCGCCCTGCGCGCACAGCGCCTGCCGGCTCGGCGGCGAGGAGATGTAGCCGTGCGCCGATGCGGGACCGGCGACGGCGACCGTCGATCCGGCGGCCGCGACGACCGCGAGTGGATAGGCGATTGACCTGCGCATACAGACCGTCCCAGGGGTGTCGGGGGGTGGTCGGCCGCCGGGAGTCCGGTAGCCGTGATCGCGCTCAGGACGGTAACGACACGTTCCCTAAAGCCGCCTTAACAACCTCAGAAGTGATCATCAACGTTCCGGCGGGCCACGCCCGCGCGCCCCTTCCCGGGACGGCGGCCGCGTCCCCGATGGTTGACATCGTGCCCCTCTAGGGTACTAAAGTACTACCTATCTAGATAAATGAGGTCCCGATGATCGAGTTCCATCTGGACGCCCGCTCGGGCGTCTCGCCGTACCTGCAGCTGGTCCGCCAGGTACGGCACGCGCTGCGGCTGGGGCTGCTGCGGGAAGGGGACCAGCTTCCGACGGTGAAGGACGTGGTGGCGCAGGTCGCCATCAACCCCAACACGGTGCTGAAGGCGTACCGGGAGCTGGAGCACGAGGGCCTGGTCGGTGCGCGGCCGGGTGTGGGGACGTTCGTGACCGCGACGCTGGCCGACGCCTCGCTCGCGGCGCACGGACCGCTGCGGCAGGACCTGCGGCGCTGGCTGACCAAGGCCCGGATGGCCGGGCTCGACGACGAGAGCATCGAGGCGTTGTTCATGACGACCTTTCGGACCGCCGCTCAGGAGGACATAGCGTGACCGCCGTCGTGAGGGCCCGAGGTCTGGGCAAGAAGTACCGGAAGCGCTGGGCGCTGGCCGACTGCGACCTGGAGATCCCGGCAGGGCATGTCGTGGGCCTCGTCGGCCCGAACGGCGCGGGCAAGACCACCTTGCTGAGCCTGGCCGCCGGGCAGCTGATGCCGACCTCGGGGAGCATCGAGGTCCTCGGCGACCGTCCGGGCAGCGACCCGGACCACATGCGCAAGGTCGGTTTCGTCGCCCAGGAGACGCCCACCTACGCCGGCCTGAGCATTGACGAGCACCTGAAGCTCGGCGCCCGCCTCAACCCCGGCTGGGACGCCGCACTCGCACGCGAACGGATCGAACGGCTCGACCTCGACCCTTCGCTGCGGGCGCGGAAGCTGTCCGGCGGGCAGCGCGCCCAACTCGCGCTCACTCTGGGCATCGCCAAGCGGCCCGAGCTGCTGATCCTGGACGAGCCGGTCGCCGCGCTCGACCCGCTCGCCCGCCGCGAGTTCATGCAGAGCCTGATGGAGGCCGTCGCCGAGCACGGGCTCAGCGTGGTGCTCTCCTCGCACCTGGTGTCGGACCTGGAACGGGTCTGCGACTACCTGATCGTGCTCGTCGGCTCGCGCGTCCAGGTGGCGGGCGAGGTGGAGGACCTGCTGGCCGGCCACCACCGGCTCACCGGTGCCCGCCGGGATCCCGCGACGCTGCCGGCCGATCAGTACGTCGTCTCCGCCAGCCATACCGACCGGCAGTCGACCCTGCTCGTCCGTACCGACGCCCCGATCCACGACCCCGCGTGGACCGTCAGCCAGATCGGCCTGGAGGACCTCGTCCTGGCCTACATGGAGAAGCGCGGCGACACCGGCACCCGGCCGGCACTGGAGGTCCTGCGATGATCTGGCTGACCTGGCGCCAGTTCCGTACCCAGGCCGCGGTGGCGGGCGCCGCCCTCGCGGTCCTGGCGATCACCCTGGCGATCACGGGCCCGAGCCTGGCCGACGAGTACGCCGCCGGGATCGCGATGTGCTCCGGTACGGGCGACTGCACGGACTTCGCCAGCGACTTCTTCGGCGCCAACCAGAAGGCGTTCCTGGCTCTGGTGGCCGTCGTGCTGGTGCTGCCGGCGCTCATCGGGCTCTTCTGGGGCGCGCCCCTGATCGCCCGCGAACTGGAGGCCGGTACGCACCGGCTGGTGTGGAACCAGAGCGTCACCCGGTCCCGCTGGCTGATGGTCAAGCTCGCCCTCATCGGCCTGGCAGCCATGGCCGTCGCCGGGCTGGGCAGCCTCGCGGTGACCTGGTGGTCCAGCCCGCTGGACGGGGTCGCGGACAGCGACTTCGTCCGGCTCTCACCCGTGATGTTCGACGCGCGCGGCATCGTTCCCATGGGCCACGCGGCGTTCGCCTTCGTGCTCGGCGTGACCATCGGGATGGTGGTACGCCGCACCGTGCCCGCCATGGCGATCACCGTGGCCCTCTTCGTCGCCGTGCAGGTCGCCATGCCGATGCTGGTCCGGCCGCACCTCCTCCCGGCGAGCACGTCGACCGTCGTGATCAGCAACTCGAACCTGAGGGGGTTCATGGCAGAGGGCGACGACGCCCCGATCCAGGTGCATGTGGCGGCCCCCCAGCCCCGCGCCTGGGTCCTGACCAACCAGACCGTCGACGCGTCCGGCCGTGCGGTCGACACGGTCCCCCTGACCTTCTCGTCCGGGCCCTGCGTACCGGCCGCGGGGCCGCCCGGGGAGCCCCCCGAGGCGTGCCTCGCCGAGATCAAGCGGCTCGGGTACCGGCAGCAGGTCAGCTACCATGCCGACGGCCGATTCTGGGCCTTCCAATGGGTCGAGACGGGGGTCTACGCCGGCCTCTCCATCGGTCTCGCGGGCTTCTGCTTCTGGTGGATCCGCCGCCGCGTGTCCTGATCGAACGCCTCGTCCCGGCCGTACGGCGCTTGCCGTACGGCCGGGACGTTCCGTTCGGACCCGCTCGGCGTGGGAACGATGGCCAGGTGACACCGCCCACGCCCCACGCCGGCCCTCTCCTCGACGCAACACCCCCCACCTGCATCGATATGGACATCCATATCGATGTCACCGTGATATCCGTCTTGGACATCGCGCCGGTCAGGTGGTCTCCTAGGGACGATTCGGGGACATAGGGGGATTGGATGCGTAAACCGCACGCCATCATCGTGGCCGTCACGGTCCTGGCCGTGCTCGCGGGGGCGGGGATCTTCTGGTTCCTCCGTTCCGGAGACGGGCCCAGGGACACCGCGGAGAAGTACCTGGCCGCCTGGCAGCGCGGGGACACCGCCGCCATGCGCGCCCTGGTCGACGGCCCGCCCGCCGACTTCGACCAGCGCGTTACCAAGATGCGCGACGACCTCGGCGCCGTACAGCAGCGGTTCACGGTCAGCTCGGTCGGTGACCCCAAGGACGGCGAGGCCGGCGGCTCGTACCACGCCGCGTTCACGCTGCCGGGGAACCGCACCTGGTCGTACGAGGGGACGCTGCCGTTCGTCGAGCGCGACGGCGAGTGGCGCGTGTCGTGGTCGCCGCGGGTGCTCTACCCGGAACTGAGCGAGGGACAGCGGCTGCGCTCCAGCATGGCCTGGCCGGACCGCGCCGCGATCCAGGCCGCCGACGGCAGCGACCTGGGCGCCTCCTCCTCCGGTTCGGTCCAGCAGATCGCCGGGCCGGTCGGCCCCGCCTCGGCCGAGGACGCCAAGAAGATCGGCGCCCCGTACCGCCAGGGCGACAGCGTGGGCACCGAAGGACTGCAGCGCCAGTACGAGCGCAGGCTCGCGGGCACGCCCGCGATGGCCGTGCAGATCGTCGGAGCGGACGATGCCGTGGTCAAGACGATCCAGCGGTTCGGGGGAACCGAGGGGCAGCCGCTGAAGACCACCCTCGATCTCCAGGTGCAGAAGGCGGCGGGGGACGCGCTCGCCGACGTGGACAAGCCCGCCTCGATGGTGGCGCTCAAGCCGTCCACGGGCGAGATCCTCGCGGTCGCCAACAAGCCCGGCGGCTACAACCGCGCGCTGATGGGCCGCTACCCGCCCGGCTCGACGTTCAAGGTGGTCACGGCGGCCGCGCTGGTCGCGGGCGGGCTGAGCGTGAACAGCCCCGTCGGCTGCCCCGCCACCACCAGCATCGGCGGCCGGACGTTCAAGAACGCCGGGAACGAGGCGTTCGGGACCGTCCCGTTCAAGGACGCGTTCGCGCACTCCTGCAACACCACCATGGCGCGGCAGACCGTGGACCGGCTCGACCAGAAGCGGCTGGCGGAGGTGGCGACCCAGTTCGGCTTCAACGCCCCGATCATCGCCGGGCTGCCCGCCGTGCGCGCCTCGTTCCCCGACACCAAGGACGACACCGCGCTCGCGTCCGCCTCGTTCGGCCAGGGCGAGGTGCTGACCAGCCCACTGAACATGGCGGGCGTCGCCGCGGCGGCCGCGAACGGAACGTGGCGTTCACCGCGCCTCGTCGACGCCGCGCTCGCCTCGCAGGCCGTGGACGCGAAGGGCCGCAAGCCCGAAGCGCCGCACGAACTGGAGCCGGCGGTGAGGAAGGCGCTGCAGACCCTGATGCCCGCCGTGGTCAGCGAGGGCACCGCCTCGAAGGTCAGCTTCCCCGCCGGTACGGCCGGGAAGACGGGAACGGCCGAGTTCGGGACCGCCGAGGCCGGCGAGGAACCGCCCACGCACGCCTGGTTCATCGGCTACCGGGGCGATGTCGCGTTCGCGGTCATCGTCGAGGACGGCGGCACGGGCGCCGGCGCCGCGGCCCCTGTCGCGGCCAAGTTCCTGCGCGGTCTCTGACCTGGAACGGAATCGGATCGACGTTCACCACCCCCGCCGGCCCCACGGCACGCCCCACAAAATCCGTGCATAACTATGCTCGTGGCTAACTTGAGCTACTTTCCGGTAATGCCGTAAATATAGGGCTCAGTGATCACCATTTGACGCTGGGCGGGCGGGGGCCGGTGGAAGAGACGTTCGTCCTGCAGGAGTCCTTCGGTCATTCCGGTCGGGTCGAACTCCGGTTCGTTCCAGGTGGCCTCCAGTACGAGGACGCGCTGTTCAGCCATCGCCACGGCAGGACCGGCGACCGTGACAGCCTGCTCAAGTCCGCCCTGCCGCCCGCCGGCATCAAGGTGCTGCGGCGCGAGGCGGAGGCCTACGACCGGTTCGGCGGGCGGCACACCGCGTTCGGCCGGCTGCTGGGTTTCGAGACGGCACGGGACCCGGTCTGCCTCCTGGTCACGCGGCGCGGCGCGCCGATCTCCCGATGCGAGGCCGGCCTCCGGCTCGATGCCGCCCAGCTCACCCGGGCGGCGCGCGACCTGTTCGGTGCGCTCGCCGCACTCGCCGATCTCGGCTTCGCGCACCGGGCCGTCTCGGCCGACAGCGTGTTCTGGGACGGACTGAACATCGAACTCCAGGAACTGGGCCACGTGGAGCCGCTCGGCACGGGCGCGGCGCTGAGCGGGTCCGCGCTGGGGTCGCCCACCGGGCTCCCGGTCAGCGACGTCTCCGACGTCCACGCCGCGGCGCGGCTGCTCCACCGCCTCGCCACCGGCCGTACCGGCGGCGGTGAGCCCGCGGCCATGGTCGAGGAACTCGCGCAGATCGATCCAGGCCTCGCCGGTGCCCTCGAACCGGCGCTGCATGCCCGTCCCGGTGAGCACCCCGCCCCTGAGGGAGTGGTGAACCGGCTCTGGCAGAGCCGCCCGAAGTCCGAACCACATGCGGCCACGTCTCAGGCGTCCGCGTCCCAGCGGTCCACGACCACGCAGGACGGGCCCGTACCGGTCGGCTCGCCCGCTGCCCGTACCGCCGCCCCGCCAGGCGCGGCCAGGGACGAGCGCCAGGCCCAGGACCACGCCCACCGCAGCGAGTTCCGCGAGCTGCGCCGGCAGCAGCGGGAGTTTCGCCAGGCCAGCCGGTCCGCCCTCCGGCCGGCGGCCGGGTCCGGCACGCCCGCCTGGACGCCGGGACGATCCGCGCCGCAGCAGCAGTCCCCGAACGGCGGCTGCTCGTGGCCGTCGCTCCTCGCCGGTGCGCTCGTCGTGCTCATCATCGTTGTCGTCGTCCTGGTGGTGAGGTGACCATGAGCGATCCCGAGGCGCCGCGCCCGAAGATGCCGCCCAAGCCCGACGGGCCGCCCTACGCCATGCCGCCGTCCGCACCGGACGGCACGCCCCCGGACGGCGCGCTCGCGGACACGACGCTCACGTCCCCCTCCGCCCCGGCGATTCCGTACCCGGAGAGCGGCCCGCTCCCTCCGGACCTCCCGTCGTACCGCTTGACGGGCGAGCCCCTTTTGACGGGCGAGCCCCTCTTGACGGACGAGACCGCCACGGAGCCGCCCTCGACCTCGCCGTCCGAGGAGCCGGGCCCGGCACCGCCCGACGACCGTCCCCGGCCGGTCACGGCGGGATCCTCGCACCGGCCACGCGAGGAGGGGCCGCCGGACGATCCCGCGGGCCGGACGATGGTGTGCCCGTACTGCCTCAGCGACTTCGACTGGGACAGCGCCCCGCTGGTGAACCGCGACGCCGGCGGGGACGAGATCGCGCTGCATCCGGAGCCGGACGAGAGCGAGAGCCGCTGGCGCAACCGCACCATGGACGCCTGGCGGGTCTGCGAGACCACCGAGGAAGACCACTTCATCCCCGCCTCGCTCGGCAGCATGAAGACGCTGATCGTCGGCCTGGTCGGCAAGACCGGGTCGGGCAAGTCGCACCTGCTGTGGGCGATGATGGAGGAGCTCGGCCAGTCCGCGCTCAAGATCTCCCATGGTCTCGACGTGCTGCCGCTGAACCCCCGGCTGCAGGGGGAGCTGTTCGCCCGCAACCAGCTCGGCCTGCTGAACGACCGCAAGCTGCTGCCGCAGACCCGGCTCGCCAGGAGTCCGGAGTTCAGCTGCGCGTACCGGATCACCAGCGGGCACACCGGCGAGAAGTACGCGCTGCTGATCTTCGATGTGGCCGGCGAGATCTTCAGCCGCGGGGACACCGCCGTGTCCACCCCGTTCATGGCCATCGCGGACGCACTGATCTTCGTGGCGGACGGCTCCGACCTCGACGTCAAGCACGGCCGGCGCACCGGTGACCCCGGGTTCACCGCGGTGCTCTCCCATCTCGACCACGTCCATCCCGAGCGCGGCCGGGAGTTCCTGCCGGTCCCCGCCGCCATGGTGATCGCCAAGTCCGACACGCTGCGCGTGTTCAAGGAGGTCGACCAGTGGCTCGGCCGCCGGGACGACCTGGACCTGCACACGGTCGAGCAGGAGTCCGAGGACGCCTACGCCTTCCTCAAGTCGCGCGGGGCGGGGTCCTGGCTCGTCCCCGTCCAGAAGTTCGCGGACTCCACGCTGCACTTCGCCTCGGCCACCGGCGTCGAGGCACAGAACGGCGAGTACCCCGAGAAGTCGTTCCGCCGCCAGCGGGTGCTCCGCCCGCTGCTGTCCCTGCTGGCGATGAAGGGCGTGCTCCCCCGAGAGAGCCTGGGAACCGGACCGGAGGCGTCATGAGGAGCCCGAACCCGGCCGTCCGGGTCGACCAGATCGTCTTCGTCTGGTCGGACCGGCTGCTCATCGGCGGCAGCGGCCTCGGCCCGGTGGCGACGTCGCTGGACCCGGACGGCCTGCGGGGCTGGAACGAACGCCTCGTCGGCGGCGACGTGGCCGTCGGGCAGTGGCATCAAGGCGGCGCCGAGTGTGTCGCGCTGGGCGCGCTGCGGCTGGGCCGGCGCGGCGACCAGGGCGCCGTGCTGCGGTTGCTGCCGGCCCGGGACCCGAACGGCCGCGTCTCCCAGATGGTGCACGCGCTGGTCGGCCCCGCCGAGGCGGTCGACGCCCGGCTGGCGCTCGGCCTGCACCGCTGGCCGAAGTGGATCACTCCGGAGCTGCTCCCCGGCCTGCCCGCGTCGCTGCCCGTCCTGGACGCCGCCGAGCTCTGGGCCGAGGCCGGCCCGGGACTGGACGCGCTGGCGGTACGGCGCGAGCCGCTGGCCGGCCTGCTGGCCGGGGCGATCGCGGCGCCCGCCGACCGCTACCTGGCGGACATCTCGCCCGCGGACCTCGACCTGGTCGCCGGGCTCGTCCGCCGGCTGGACGGGGTGGCGGGCAAGGAACCGTGGACGATGATGCTGGGCGCCGAGGTCACCCGGGCCGAGGCGCGGCCACGGCTGCTGGTGCTGGCCCGGGACGACGCCCGGCGCGACCGTACGCCGCTGACCACCGAGGCCGCCGGCGATCCGCGCCTCGACCGGGCCGCCGGACTGCTCGCCGACCTGCGGCCCGAGTCGCTGACCCCGCCGCGGTCACCGCTGGCGGACCCGGCCGCGCTGCTGGACTGGGCGGAGACCGAGCACCAGCGGGCGAGCACCGTCCTGGACCTCATCGACCGCGCGCTCGCCGGAACGCTGGACGAGGACGCCCACCGGCACCTGGACGGGCCGTCCGGGCAGGAACGGCTGCGGGCCGAACTGAGGCACGCCGACGTGGCGGCGCTCACCGAACGGCTGCACCGCTGGGCCGCCGCCCCGCCGCAGGGGCTGGCGAACGCCGGCCGGACGCTGCGCGGCATCGCGGCGGAACGGTACCTGGCGCACGCCGGTGAGGTGTCGGAGGCACCGGATCACCTGGCGCAGGCGGCGCGGCGGCTGGGCACCCCGCCCGACGAGGCGGCGCGCGTCCTCGTGGACTGGTTCGCCGGCCTGTCGGAGGTCACCTCGACGCACCGGTACGCGGCGGTGTACTTCGCGCTCTGGTTCGACGTCGATCTGACGACCGATGCCACCATCCGCTCGGTGCTGGCCGGCATGCCGCCCGCCGACGTGCTGCGCTGGGTCGCGCAGCTGGCTCCGGCCGGCCGTACCGGTGCCGCCCGGCACTTCGTGGACGTCGCCTTCGACCGGTGGCGCCGCGCGCGTGACCAGGCGGGGGACGAGCGGGTCCGCGCGCTGCTCGCCGAGACCGGGATGTTCCACGAGACGATCCACCTGCTCGTCACGGCCGGCGACGCGATGGCCGACGAGGAGACCCAGCTCTACCGGACCGTCCTGTACCTGGCCTACGGTGCCCCGATCGGCGATGTGGGGCCGGTGCTGGCAGCGATGCCGGTCGACGCGGCGGCGACGGAGTTCCGGCCCTGGCTGGCGGTGGCCGCCGTGGTCCAGGAGCGCGCCCTCGTCTTCCAGATCGCGGCGCACGCCTTCGGCCTGAACGCTCCGTCGGCGGTCATGGAAGAGCTGCTCGACCGCTTCTCCAGTACCGATCTGATCACGGGGCTCGCCGACCGGCCCGGACAGCCGGGCTTGCTCCAGACCGTCTGCAACCTGCTGAACTCTCGCCCGCCTGGCATCGCCGAGCGCTCCGCGAACCACGCCGTGCTGATCGCGCACCACTTCCTGTCCGAGATGGTCGAGTCGGCCTGGGGGGCCGTACCCGAGCGTCGCTTCATCGCCTACACGATCCTCCTCAGAGCCGCTTACGGGCAGGGCGACCGGGCGGCGGGGAACGGAGCGGGCCTGACCGTTCCCCAGGTCAGGGAACTGCTGGCCCTGGGAGGGCCGCCGTCGTTCGTGTGGGCCGTGTTGGACGCAGCCAGTGAGGAAGCGGTGCTGCCCGTCCTGCTCGACGAGCAACACCGGCGGTCGGCAGCGGCAGGCCTGTCCAGCGGTGCGGCCGAACGGGCGCTGCGCGTCCCGCATCACCGGGCGGTCGAGGTCAAGCGCGCCGAGGCCCCACGGCCGCTGCCCGCCGTACCCCAACAGGACCGTTCCGGCCTGGCCTCCGCGCCGACCGGCACCCCACCGAGCCTGCAGTACTCGCTTCCAGGTGGCGGACTGGTCGGCTCGAACGGCGGTACGCACCCGGGCGACCAGCCTGACCGCTTCCCGTCCGACGAGAAGGAGCCCGTCCCGGACGACCGGAACAGGGCCCTGGCCTTCGTGGCGGACCTGGACCGCAACGTCCTCATCAGCGTGGGGATCGTCGGCCTCGCGGTGGCCCTGCTGGCCTGCTACCTGATCTTCAGTGGCGGTTCCGAGGACGACCCGCCCGGCGAGGGGGCGGTGGTCCCGACCGTGACCGTGACCGTGCCGGCCGCACCGCCCACCAAGACCGACCGGGCGACACCCACCGGCACCGATAGCGCGACACCCACCGGCGACCGAACCCCGGAACCGACGACAGGACAGAGCCCCTGATGACCACTGGATCGGCCCCGGCCGTCACCGGTCCGTCACCCGACCGGCTCACCCGGGACACGGAACTGAGCCTCATCAGCGAACGGTTCGCCGGGTACGCCGACGAGGCGCTGAAACGCTCGCTCGGGACGACCGCGACCGGCCCGGTCCTGCTGAAGCGGCTGGCCGACGACCTCGATCCCGCGAACGGGCGGCCGCCGCCACCGGCCACCGATCTCGTCGCCGCCTACCCGGCCGAGGCACTGCTGCCCGACCCGCCGCCGCCGCGCTGGCTGGAACTGGTGCTGTTCTGGACACGGATGCTGCGTGACGTGCTCGTCTTCGTCCCGATCCTGGTCACCTGGTGGAAGCTGCACGACGCCCTCATCGCCTACGGCAAGGTCGGCAGCGAGGCCTCGTTCCTGCTCGGCTGGCAGGCCGGCTCGTTCAGGCCCGACCACATCGCCCGGGGCGTCCAGGACTTCGACCCGCTGTCGCGGACCGCCTGGTGGGTCGTCATCACCGTCCTGGTGGTGATCGTGTTCGCCATGGCGGTGAACGCGTGCGAGAACCGGCTCGACCGTCCCCGCTACGAGGCCGAGCGCCTGCAGATCACCCAGGACCTGGCGCTGGCGTCCCACCTGCTCACCGGTACGGCGGACGGCCAGGTCACGTACCGGGACCTCAGCTCGCTGGTCCGCCAGATGGAGTCCAGCATCGGCGGGCTCATCGGCCGGCTCGCGACCACCGCCGACGAGATGCGCGCCGCGCTGGAGAGCAGCACCGGCCAGCGGATCGAGGAGGCCCTGCGGGCCTGGATCGACAAGTCCGCCGCACTCGAGCGGGCGCTCGAGGCGATGCAGGCGCCCGGCGAGACCCTGGAGGCGTTCCGGGCCCTGCAGGACGACATCGCGGCGGGGCAGCGCGAGCTGCGCGCGGAACTCTCCGCCATGGTCACGCAGGTCGAGCGGGCGACGCTGGCCACCACCGACCACGCCGACACCGTCCGGCACTACCAGGACGCCGGCAACGAGCTGATCTCCGGCTCGGCGGCCCGGCTCGCCGCGGGCACCGACCGGCTGGGCACGGCACTCGAACGGCTGGAGGAGCTGGTCGCCGACTCGCGCGAGTTCATCGCCTACGTGCGCGGCGTCGACGGCGGTGCGCTGCGGTGAGCCGGCGTACGTCCCGGCGGCCCCGGCGGACCTCCCGCTTCGGTGCGTCCCATCTGGCCGGCTGGCTGTTCGCCGACCTGATGCTCGTGCTGTTCCTGGTCGCGATGGCGGTGCAGCCCCGGGCCCAGCTCACCACCGGGACCCCGGACGAGAAGAAGCCGTCGCCGGCCGGGCCGCGCGTGCTCGGCCAGGACTTCTGCGAGTTCATGATCCCGGTGGAGGCGGCGGGGCTGATCGGAGGCAGCGACGGCGCCCGCGCCGACCTGGTGACCAAGGTGGAGCAGACCCTGCACCGGAAGCATCCGTCCTGGCTGCACGGTCCGGCGATGCGGGACGCCGAGGGCCGCGCCAAGTGCGACGCGATGCTCAAGCAGAACCTGCAGGTCGGCTTCTTCCTCGTCTACGGCGCCAGGAACGACACCGGCAGCGGCGTCCGCCTCGGCAAGAACGCGGCGACCGCGATCAAGGCCGGCAACCCCCGCTTCCGCCAGGCCATCTACCGGGCGGCCTGGACCGGCGGCCAGGGCAACGGCTCGGTCCAGCTCATCGTCTTCTTCTACCAGAACTGACCGGCCGGCTGCCGAGCACCGGCTGACTGACCACCAGAACCGATCGACACGGGGGATATGACGGGGTGACCACCGAGACCGTACAGCTCAGGACGCCTGCCGGCGCCGCCGGCGAACGCGCGGAATTCGTGCTGACCCTGGAACACGGCGCGCACCACGGCCCCCGGTTCAGCCGCCGGTACGGTACCGCCCGGCGCCCCGGCGGCGGGGAGACCGACTGCCTCTACAAGGTCGCCTCCGGCGAATGGGGGCGGCGTGCGCTCAGCAACGAGGTCGCCGTGTTCAGCGGCCTGGGCATCGTGGGAGTGAACACCCCCCTGTTCGCCGAACTGCTCGGCGACGACCTCGACACCGACGAGGGCGGCGCCCGGCTGCTGCAGACCCGCCGCGGGCGGGCGCTGGCAGGCGAGCGGCGCAGCTCCCTGCCCGCCGCCGCGCAGCTCTGGCAGCCCACCCATGATCTGCTCTCCGCGCTCCAGGTGCTGGCCGACAACGGCTACGCGCACGGCGCCATCGCGCCCGACACGGTCTTCTGGGACGGCGAGGGACTGCAGATCGCCGATCTGAGCAGCGCGACCAACCAGACGGGCGACGGCGAACTCCTCCGGGACGTGCGCAACGCCGTCGGGCTGCTCTCCTGGTTCGCCTCCGGTGAGGAGTCGTCGTTCGGGCTGCACAGCGAAGGAATCCCCCGCGACGACGAGTTCCGGTTCCTGACCCGTTCCCATCCCGACCTCGCCATGGTGCTCGGCCCGGTGTACGAGGGGGCGGCCGCCACCGCCGGGGAACTGCTGGCACGCATGGCGGGCTGGCCCCGTCCGGCCGCCGTGGCGCCCCGTCCGCCGGCACCGCCGCCGCCGGGCGGGACGACGGTCAAGGACGCCGAGAAGACCGAGACCACCGAGACCATCGAAAGGATGGAGAACGGCACCGCCGTGATCTCACCGGCGCCGCCCGTCCACGACGGCGACCGTCAGGCGGGCAAGAACTTCGACGAGCTGTGGAAGATGATGCACGAGCGGCCGACGGACGCGGGTCCGCTCGCCGGCCCGGCCGAGCCGCGCCCGGCCGTTCCCCGGCCGCGACCCGAGCCCGGGACGGTGCGCCCGTCCCTGCCCAAGGACTTCCCCTTCAACGTCGGCGACGACGGAAAACGCCGTCCGCACCCGCTGCTGGTGTGGCCGGCCCTGTTCATCCTGGTCCTCCTTATCCTCTTCATGGTGATGTGACATGACCGTCCCGCCCCCACAGCACCCGGCGCCGCGCGACCTCAAGATCTGCCCGTACTGCCTGAATCACCTCGACTGGTCCGACTACGGCGAGCTGCCCCTGGTCAAGGACACCCCGGAAGGCCCCGAGGTGCTCACCCGTACACCGGACGAGTCGGAGACCCGGTGGCTGCACCGGACGCTCGGTGCCATGCGGCAGTGCCGGGGCAACGGCGAACCGCACCTGCTGCCGGTCGACTACGGCGATCTGGACCCGCTCATCATCGGCCTGGTCGGTGCCACCGCGGCCGGCAAGACGCACCTGCTCACCGCGATGATCGCCCAGCTCGAACGGCGCCGGGCGATGCTCGCCCAGGAGTTGCGGATCGAGCCGCTCGACGGGCGGCTGCGGCAGCGCTTCTACGAGGAGCGCATCCGCCCGTTCCTGGAACGGCACGAGGTCCTGCCGAGCACCCGCGCCGGGCAGGCCGAGTTCGTCTACGCGCTCCGGGTGTCCAGCAGGCAGACGGGCAGGAGCCACGCCGTCGGGTTCTTCGACGTCCCCGGCGAGCACTTCACCGGGCACCGCTACGACGAGACGCCGTTCATGAGCGTGGCCGACGCGGTCATCTACGTCGCCGACGGGGACAAGCTCAAGGTCGGCGACGCCTGGAACCCCTGGGTCCCCGACCCCGGCTTCACGCACGCGATCACGCAGCTGCGGCGGACCCGGGCCTCCGGCGACGGCCGGCTGCCCCCGGCCGTCATCGTCGTCGCCAAGTCCGACGTACTGAACGGACTGGACGACGACGACACGGTCACCCGCTGGCTCGGGCGGCCGGACGAGAACACGCTCGACGACCTGCGCAGCATGCGGCAGGAGAGCCGGGACGCCTACACGTTCCTGAACCGGCACGGCGCGGAACTGTGGCTGGAGCCCTTCGACTCCGCCGCCGCGCCGATCACCATCCACTTCGCCTCCGCCTCCGGCGTCTCCCAGCGCGACCCGTCCGAGCGCGTGTTCCCCGACGAGGACTTCGGGCCCCAGCGGGTCCTGCGCCCGCTGCTGTCGCTGTTCAGCATGGCCGGGCTCGTACCGAGGATCGCCGTGGACGAGCCCGACGGCCCCATGGACGAGGCGTCGCGGCTGTTCTACTGACCGGAGACCCGCCAGGCGTGGCCGGCGAGCAGTTGCGCCACGACGAGATCGGCACGTCCCGCGACGGTCACCGGATCAGCGCTCCGGTGCCAGTCCGGCCACCAGGGCACCCCGGGCGGGACCGCTCCGGCCAGCGCGCGCGCCCGCGCCGCGGCCTCGGGCCACAGCGTCAGCTCGGTCGCCCACGCCCACAGCATCGTCCACTCGCGCGCGGACGGCAGCTCGGCCGGCCCCCGCCCCCGGTAGCTCTCGACGATCCGGCCGCGCAGCCAGCCGAGCCGGGCGTCCGCCCGCCCCATGATCTCCGGGACCTCCGCATGGACCCGGTCGACCACGGAGCACCGTCCCCGGCAGCCCGGATGGGTGCAGCGGTGCCCGGCCGCGTACTCCAGCACGCCGCCGTCCAGTGCCTGCTGCAGCAGCCGCTGCTCCGCCTCGCCGCCCTGAGCGAGCCTCAGCAGCCCCGGCGCGTCGATCGGACGCCCCTTGTAGCGCGGCGTCACCTCGGGGATCACCCGCGAGGTCAGCCTGGCCAGTGCACGCGGTGCCCGGCCGGGCGACAGCCCCCGCAGGTACTGCACCTCGCCTGGGGCGGCGCCCAGCTCGACCAGCCAGTCGGCGATCACGCCGCCGTTGCCGGCCAGCCAGCCGATGCCCTTCGCCCAGTCCCGTTCCAGGTCATCGACGAGGTGCTCGATCCTCCGGTACGTCCGGCCGTCGAAGCGCGTACGGCGGTTCTCGCCCGCCCACCCGGCCACCTCGTCATAACTCCAGCGCCGCTCCGGCTCGACGGTCAGCAAACCCTCGATCAGCGACCGCCAGGCCGGATCATGTACCTCGTCCAGCACGGGCCTCCGCCCGGCACGCAGCATCTCCTGGACCTCGGCGCCCCGCATTCCCTCGTACGGCGTCCGGTGCAGGAGCAGCTCGTAGGCGATGATCCCGAGCGCCCACCAGGCCGCCGGGGCGCCCCTGCGGCCGCGCACGGTCTCCGGTGACGCGTAGGACAGCGTCGCCGCCACGCCCTCCTCGGAGCCCTCGTACCGGACGTTGCGCGCGGTGCCCCCGAAATCGCCGATCAGCAGCTCGTACGGGCCGCGCGACCGCACCAGGATGTTGGCGGGCTTCACGTCCGTATGCGTCAGCCCTAGGTCGCCCAGCCAGAAGTTCAGGCATTCGGCGAGCTCGGCGATGATCAGGCGTAGCTCCGCGTCCCCGGCCGGCGGCGCGCTCCCGTAGATCACCTGATGCAGCGAGCCGTACGGGCAGTACTCCTGTGCCATCCACCCGACGGGGACCCCGCGCATGACGGTGTCGCCATAATCCAGGATCTTCGGAACATGCCTGGCGGAGTCCCCCAGCGACAGCAGCCGCAGCTGATCGAATTCAGCCCGCGACGCCTGGTCGACCTTGACCACCACGTCGGCCGCCCCGCCGGCGGCCCTGGCCAGGAAGACGACCGATTCCCCGCCGACCTCCAGCAACCTGACCGGGACGAACCGTCCCAGCAGGCCAGCCGGAAAATCAGCGATCCCCCACGCCTGCGGCCCCAACGATCAACCCTCCAGCCCCGCCAAACGACTCAGGGAGCACCCGCCGCACGGCGGGTGCTCCCTGGTCAAGTGGCGGAGGATCGGGGATTTGAACCCCGGATGGGCGGTAAACCCAAACCGCATTAGCAGTGCGGCGCCATAGACCGGACTAGGCGAATCCTCCAGAAGCCCTCAGGCTCACGACAGGTTACCGGTCAGCGGCCCGACCGGCAAAGTCCGGGCCGGTCGAGCGGAGACCCCGGGCCTGCCGGCCGGGGTCTCCGCCGTCCGATCACATGCCGGAGATGCCGCAGGCCTTGCCGAGCTCGCTGGCGCTCTGGATCAGCGAGGAGCCGGAGTTCGTGCTCGGCGGGTTGCCCGAACCGAGGTTGGCCATCATCTCGGCCAGCCCCTCCAGGTCCTTCGCCACCTTGTCGGCCGCGGTCTCGACGTCCCCGCCGGCCTTCTGGCCCTCGCTGCGGATCTTCGAGGCGGTGTCGCGGTACAGCTTCACGTTGGCTTCCTGGCCGGCGCCCGGGTTGCTCATGTCCGGCTTGGCGATCTTGCCCTGCACCGAGGACAGTTCGGTCCGGATGTTCTTGCAGGCCTCGTCCTTGGCGCCGCCGTCGACCACGGAGGCGAGGGGGCCGCAGCCGGTCGAGAAGAGCAGCGCGCCACCGAGGGCTAGGGCGCCGACAAGCTGGGTGGCAGACATGCGCATGGGGGGTTCTCCTTCAGCGGGGGGTGACGTGTGAGGGTAAGACCTCGTACGCCAGTTCTATATCGGTTGCCCTATTGGGCGCACAACCCAGACGAACGGTTCCATCACCCTCAGCAAGACCTTTGCCATGCGCGGGTACCCCGTTCGGTGCCCTACACTGGTGGACGTTGCCACGGCCGGGAAGCTGCTAGACTCCCGTGCGGCAACGAAGCCCTGGTGAGAGCCAGGAAACCGGCAGCCGTAGCTCAACGGATAGAGCACCTGACTACGGATCAGGAGGTTGGGGGTTCGAATCCCTCCGGCTGCGCACCTCCCACCATGGCGTTCCTTGATCTTCAAGGGGCGCCATGATCGTTTTGTAGCAACGCATGTAGCAACGCGCGCTAGGAAGCCCGTTCCCGCCGCTTCTTCACTGCGGTGAGGTCGACCAGCACGCCGTTCATCGACTCAGCCGCAGCGTCCTTCACCTCGTCGAGCAGGTGCACGTAGATCTCGCTCGTCGTCGCGAGCCGCGTGTGCCGTAGAACGCCCTGGATCACCTTGAGGTCCACGCCATCGGCGAAGAGGAACGACCCGCAGGCGTGCCGCAGGTCATGGACCCGGCATCGCTCGACCTCGGCACGCTGGCAGATCTCCTCCCACACCCGATTGACGTTGCGCGGCTCAAGCGCCGTCCCGATCACGGTCGTGAACACCAGACCCTCGTCATGCCAGATCCTCGCGGTGTCCTGCTCGGCCTCCTGCGCCGTGCGGTGCTCGCGCAGCGCCACACACGCGAAGGCGGGCAGCTTCAATGTGGCCTTGCTCGCCGGCGTCTTGAGTCCCTTGGCAACGAGCTTGCCCTTGCGCTTGCCCGTCTTCTCGTCGAGCTCGCCCCGCAACCGCTGGACCGACAGGGAAAGGCGGACCGTGCCCGCGGACAGGTCGACGTCATCCCACCGCAGGCCGAGGCCTTCACCGCGGCGCAAGCCAAGGGCGAGCAGCAGTAGCCAGTAGGCCCACAGCCGATGATCGGCCGCGGCCGCCAGGAGCTGCCGCACCTCGTCCTTGGTCAACTCGCGGGGCGGCTTGCGGTCGACGGTCGGCGCATCGACCAGAAGGCAGACATTCCGCTTCACCGACTCGTCGTCAACGGCATCATTCAGCGCCTTCCGCAGCACGGCGTGCGCGTAGGCGACCGTGCGCGTCGACAGCTTCGCCGGCGGCGGCAGCTTCTTCTCCCCGGGGCGCAACTTCCGACGGGTGTGGCTGGACGGCTTCTCTGCCAGTTCCAGCAGCCATGACCGGATGTGCGTCGTGCCGAGGTCGACCAGGCGCACCCGGCCGAGGTGGGGAACGATGTGCTTCTCGACCATGTCCCGGTACGAGTCGAGAGTGGAATCGGCGAGCTTGCCCGCCTTCACACGCTGGGCCAGTGTGACCGGGAGCCACACCCGCATCAGGTACTGCCCGACGGTGTCCGTACGACCCGCCGTGACCGGAAGGTTGTCTTCTATCTCCCGTTCGGCCTTTTTCTTCTTCCCGACAACTTCCGTGCGACTGTTGCCGTATACCGGCTTGCGTTTGCCGTTGGGGAGGTAGACGGTAGCGACCCATTTCCCGTCGCTCTTGCGCTGATACGGGGCACCCTCCCGATTGCCGCGCGTGCGTGGTTTACTGGCCACCTTTTCGCTCACCCGGCCCTGCCCTTCTCGCCCGGAGGCAGGAATCCACGTTGGCGCGCTTCCCGCACCCAGCGATGCACGGTCGTGGTGGGCACCTCGGATTCCTCGGCCAGAGTCTTGGCCGGCGCCCGCGTTGTCCGTGCAAGTTCTGAGTAGGCGAACGCCACTTCTCGATAGAACTGATCCGGGTTCTCGCCGGTCGGTCGGCCGAGCTTTCTGGCCCGCCGCTGCTGCCGTTCGGCGACCTTGACCGCCCGTTCGCGGAGCGCCGGGAGCGTCAGATCGTCATCGGCCTGGTGGCCCTTACCGCCTTGTGCCCAAGCGTCCAGCGCACCCTTCTCCTGAGACGTGGGCGCGTTGATGGCTGCTTCAAGACGGCTCACTGAGACCGCGCGCAGAGCCTCGGCGCTGACCTCGGCGCCGTGCATGTAGAGATCGGTGATCTTGAATCGGCCGGTGTCGGTGAGCTTCACGCGTACGTGAAGACCGTCCAGGCCGAGGGGTGGCGAGATCGAACACCACCCGTCGCGAGAGATGTGCATCGTCGCACCGTACAGCCGTTCGCCTAAGTACATCAAGGTTCGCGCATACGTTAGCGAACTTGCGCGGACGCGTCAGGGGCTGGTAGGAATCTGCCAAGCGCTTAAGTTGCAGAACCTAGACCCCTGGAGGTCGCGTTGACGGTTGAGCCGCTCGCGTACCGGGCCGAGGAAGTCCCCCACGTCTTCCCGATCGGCCGGACAGCCCTCTTCAAGCTGATCAAGGCCGGTGAGCTTCAAAGCTTCACGGTCGGTCGGTCCCGGTTCATCACGCGGGAAGCGCTGGTGACCTTCATGCGGGACCGCCTCGCCGAGCAGAACGGCGAGGGTGCCGCCTGATGACTGCCAACGAGTACGGCCCCGGCAGTCGCGCCGGGGCCGTAGTGGACGAGCAGCCGAGCAGGCATCACGTCGTAGCCAGCGTACGGCACCCGTACGTCGTCGCCGTAGAGATGCTGGCGGACTCGGCAGTCAGGGAGCAACGCATCGACAGGGCCGCGTTCAGTGAGGGATACCGGGCGGGTTTCATGGCCGGCCGGGAGGTCGGGTACCGCGCGGCCGAGAACGACATGGCGCGCGCCTGGTCGTACCTCGCTGCGAAGGTGCGCGGGCTGGCGATGTCGCCCAAGCACGACGAGCTGGAGCGCATCCGGTGGGACGGGCGTCGGGAGGACTTCGGCAAGCCGCGGCCGGGAGACCATCCGGGCGGCCCCAAGGACTGGAACGGCAACATGATGTCGGGACGGGGCCGGCCGCGTGAGTAGCCCTCTCGACTTCGTGCCGGGGTTCGAAGTCGACGACGGCGCGCAGCTGCTCGACGACCTGCGCGCCGCGCTGACCCGGTACGTGATCCTCCCCTCGGCCGAGGCCGCCGACGCTGTGGCGCTGTGGATCGCTGCGACGCACGCTCAACCCGCGTGGCAGCACGCGACCCGTCTCGTGATCAAGGCGCCTGAGAAGCGGTGCGGTAAGTCCCGGCTGCTCGACATCATCGAGACCACGTGCCATGCCCCGCTGGTCGCGGTGAACATCTCACCGGCCGCTCTCGTGCGCTCCATCAAGGACGACCCGCCGACGCTGCTGCTCGATGAGGCTGACACCTACTTCGGGAAGAAGGCCGCCGACCATCACGAGGATCTGCGCGGGCTGATCAACGCCGGTCATCAGCGCAACCGGCCGTACATCCGGTGGAATGCCGCGGCCCAGGTGCCGGAGAACTGCCCGACGTTCTCCATGGCGGCGCTGGCCGGGATCGGCTCGATGCCCGACACCATCGAGGACCGGGCCGTGATCGTGGCGATGCGGCGGCGCGCGCCCGGCGAGCAGGTCCAGCCGTTCCGGACCCGCCGTGACGCTCCCGCGCTGAACGATCTGCGCGACCGGCTCACAGCGTGGATGCGCGGGCAGCTCGACGCGCTCACCGACGCCGAACCGGAGATGCCGGTAGAGGACCGGGCCGCCGACAACTGGGAACCGCTGATCGCCGTCGCCGACGCCGCCGGCGGCGCCTGGCCGGACCGGGCGCGTAAGGCGTGCCGGGTCCTCACCTCGGCCGCCGACGAAGACACCACGGTCGGTGTGCGGCTGCTGGCCGATCTCCGCGAGGTGTTCGGCGACGCCGACGCACTGCACGGAGCGACCATCCTTGACGCTCTCTGCAAGCTCGATGAGGCGCCATGGTCGGACTGGTACGGCAAGCCGTTCGGCGCCCGTGATCTGGCCAAGATGCTCAAGCCGTTCGGCGTCTCTTCGATGGACGTCAAGGAAGACGGGGTCAACCGGAAGGGCTACCGGCGGGAGCATCTGCACGACGCTTGGGCGCGCTACATCCCGCTTGGGCAGGAGGGGAGCGCTACCGGCGCTACTTCCGCTACTGCGCAGGTCAACGGCATGGGCGCGGTAGCGGGTAGCGGACAGCGAACGCTACCCGCTACCGGTGCCCCCTCTCTGACCAGCGGAGTAGCGCAAGTAGCGCCGGTAGCGGATACCCCCTGCTGTGCGGGGTGCGGCGGGCCCATGACCGTGATCGAGCCGGGCCAGACACGGCACGACGACCCGGCATGCGAGCGGTCCGCCTCATGACCGGTCATCGATAACGATGGGTCGCGATAGTTCGGCGTACTATCGGAGATGTGTCGTAAGTCTGCTCGGCGACGACAAGGCCCCGCCCGGCATCGGATCGGCCGGGCGGGCAGCCGAGCAGACCAGAGCAGACAGGAGACATCCGATGGACCGCACCGAACTCAAGATGATCCGCACCGAGGGCGCCAAGCTGCGCAACGTGCTGGGCATGGCCGCCAGCGACCGCCCCGCCACCCGCTCGCAGCTGGCCGCCGCGCTGGACGAGGCGGGCATCACCGACACCGCCATGCGCGAGAAGATCGGCGCCGACTGCATCGCCCTGGCCAAGCAGGCCCGCGAGGGTGAAGGCCCGTTCGTGCTCCACCAGCTCGCCGACCAGATGACGCTCGGCCACCTGAAGGCCATGCACACCGGTGACAGCCTGCTCGGCGACGAGCCGGACTGGTCCGACAACACCCCCGACGAGACCGGCGCCGACGACGTCATGGACCGGGTCCGGCACCCGCACGAGACCGACGAGCAGCGCGCCGCGCGCCGCCAGGCCGACGCCGAGCGCGACCGCCTGCGCGCCCTGGGCGTGAACGTCGGTGGCTGAGAAGCTGACCCCCGGCGCACTGCCGGAGGACTGGAAGCCACCCACCGAGGCGCCGGCCGAACCGTCCCGGTGGGCCGACAACGGGTTGCCCGGCGGGATGATCGTCGACCGGCACGAGCACGACGTCACCGACCCCGGCATGTACGAGGCGGCCGAGGCGCCACCGCGCGCCGACGTCCGGGAGGGCCTGGAGTACCAGCGCGCAGCCCAGGCCACCGGCAGCCCGCACGTGTTCAGCTTCGCCACGTGCACCGGGTGCGCGACGCCCATCACCTACTACGGGCGGGCCGACCGGATGCCGGACACCCCCCGGTGCGCGGACTGCACCGAGGCGCCGTCATGAGACGCGCCGAGGACATCCGCGCGTGGGCGGCGCTCATGCGCTCGCAGTCCCAGGTCGTCACGTCCCAGCGGTTCCCCGAGGGATCGCCGCAGTGGGTCAAGCTCGTGGGCGCGTGGAGAGACGCGATCGACCAGACCGAGGCCCAGGCGCTACGGCAACTCCCCCCGCCCACCGACCAGACTCCACCCCCGGCGTGAAGCCCACCCCGCCGCACCGGCGCCATGGTGCGGGACCACGGGGAGGTAAGGCAGGGAGCGGGCCACCTCTTCCCGCGTTGATCTGCCTGCGCCGCACGTCGTCACCCTCGCCCGCGGCACGGCCACCAGGCCGGACACGCGCGGCCGGTGGTGCGGGTCGACACCGGGGACGCCCGGCCGCACCACCAGCACCACGCGCGGCGCACCGACAGGTGCATCACGCAGGCGAGGGCGACGACGCACCTCACGCAGCGTCACCCAGGGGTGGGGGAGGCCCCCCTCAGGGCAGGGGTACGAAACGGCGGGGTTAGCTGATCGCAATCTGTACGGGTTACAGGCTCCCAGGCCGTCACGGTGCGTACAGGCCCATATGTGCCCTGATCAGGCAGACCGGGCCCCGTGGGGTCCCGCCGCGCATGGACAAAACGGGCCCACGGGGCCCTGTTCTACGTCCGGAACGGGCTCAGAGAGTGCCGGGAGCGCGAGAATCGCCAGCGTTTCGGGGGGCCGTGGCCCCGGCGTCACCGCGCGGGACATCCGGGGCCACGGCGTCAGGCCCGCGGCCCGGGGCGCATGGGTTCACCCGGGCCGCGGGGGTCTAGTAGTCCGCGACCAGTCTCTCGGCCATCACCAGGTGCGGGTCTTCCGTGTCGTCGTCGATCGGCTTGACGAGCACCAGGCCGCGCGGCCCCTTGCCCCGCCAGAGACCGGGCCCGTCCTTGAAGAACGTTCCCACGATCTCGCGCGCGCGGTTCGGGTCAGGGTCAACCAGGAACCACACGCCGGCGGGTGAGGGCTCGACGACGTACCCGCCGACGACCGGATACCGCGGCCGGGCAGCCTCGCGCGGCCACCTCGCCCGCTTCGTCTGCCCGGTCACCTCGCCCACCCCCGGCCGCGGTCGAGTACCTCGGCGAGGTGCTGCGGGTGCTGGCCTTCGACCAGGCGCCCGCCGGCCAGCGCCCACCAGGCGCCGGTGGCCTGCCCGTACCAGGCGAGGACTCCGTACCGCTCGCGCATCGCCCGCACGGTGACGAGCTGCTCGCCGGGCGAGGGTGGGATCAGGGGAAGGTCATGGGCTGTGATGTTCGGCTGCTCGGCCATGGGGTCAGCGTAGAAGGCTATAGAAGGCTATGGAAGTCTCTAGCCTGACCTGGGAGGTTACGAGGGTCTGGGGCTGTCTACGTTCCCGGGCATGGAATGGGACCCGACCCGGTACCGGTACGAGCAGATCGCCGACGACATCGAGGCGCAGATCAGGGACGGCCGGTTGCAGCCGCGTGCGGCCCTGCCAGCGATCGACCGTTTGGCGGAGGAGTACGGGGTGGCCCGCATGACGATCGTCCGGGCTACGAAGGTGCTCGCCGAGCGCGGTCTTGTGGTGGTGCTGTCCGGCCGGGGCACGTTCGTCGTCGAGCCGGACGAGGGGCCCTAGCCCGTCCGAGGCGTACGAGGATGCAGGCCAGCGGACCCCTAGGAACCTCGGACGGGGCCCTAGATCCTCGGACCCGCTACCCGAGCCCTAGGGCCCACCTCGTACCCGGCCGCTACGGCGGGCACGCCCCCGTTGCAGTCGGGGGCGTGCCCGCACCTCATGGCCGCCAGATGCCGAGGATCAGCCCGGCCGGTCACCGGTCAACGCCGATCGGACCGCGACCGCTCGCGGGTGCCCTACGCGCAGTTCCCGCCGTAGCGCGCGCACCGAGGGAAGGGCGCCGGTGGCGAGTGGCTCGGCGAACCGGTCGCGAGCGGTCGCGAGCAGTTCCGCGAGCGGCTCGTCACCGCGACCACCGGCCGGGAACGGTACCGGTGGCGCATGCTCGGCCTCGGCCTGGGCGACCTCGAGCACGGGCGGCCCCGGGTCGACCTCGGCCGCCGGCGGCTCGGCCGTACGGGCGCCACGGATCAGCCGCGCGAGCATCTCGAACGATCCGACCGCGACCAGCGCGGGCCATCCCGCGATCACCGCGCCCACCGGGCCGTGAGCAAGCCCGTGAGCGACGTTCGCGCCGAGCGTGGCCACGATCCCCGCTCCCAGCAGCAGCCACGCCAGAACGGGCGCCCGCCGTCGACAGCGGGCCGCGTCGAGCAGAACGAGGGAACACGTCACGATCAGCCCGTCAACGGTGAGCGGGAGAGCGCGAGCGGTCGCGCCGGTCTCGCCGTGCGCGATCACCAGCGCGTAGGCGTGCCCGTAGGAGATCACCGCAGCGATCACCGCGACCACCGTCACCGAGACCGCAGCAGACCACCGGATCAACCGATCCCCGCGCTTCACGACCGACCCTCGGCCTGCCGCACGGCCAGCAGGGCCCGCGAGGCGTCGAGCCGGGCGCGAGCGGTCGCGGTCGCGCCGTCGAGCACCTCGGGCACATCGTCAGCGACCGCGGTCGCGAGGTCGGTCATGCTGCGCGCGACGTCGTCCATGGCCCGCGCGAGCAGCTCGTCACGCGAGCGGAACCGCTCGGCCAGCACCGCCCACCGCACCGCCAGGTCCCGCACCTCGCGCGCCTCGGCCTCGGCCTGGCGGACCGTGGCCGGCTCCCCTTCCGGCCAACTGCTCGACTTGCCCTCGGCCGCGGGCTCGACGTGCGACTCGCAGGCGAACACCTGCGACCCGGTCGCCGAGGTGCCCACGGGGATGGACGGCACGTCCACGCGCATGTAGTCGGCACTGCACACCACGCAGGCCATGCCGTCGGCCTGCGCCTCGGTGAGGCTCGCAGCGTCGAAGGTGATGCCGTGGGTAGGCTCCATTGCCATGGGGTTGACCTCTCCGAAGGTGGATCTCTAGGCCCCGACCAGCGCCGTAATCGCTGACTCGGGGCCGCTTCATTCCCAGGTCATCCCTAGGTTTCGTATTACGTTAGACCTGTCACATCTGTTTGGCAACCCTTACACTGCACGTAGATGGCAGGATTCGTAATACGCCTGTAGTGCAGGGAGGTCCCGTGGCCGAGAAGCCGGTCCGTTCTGTCCGCGTACCGGACGGCAGATGGAACGCCGTAAAGGACATGGCCAAGCGCGAGAAGAAAACGACCTCGGACGTCGTGAACGAGGCGCTGGAGGAGCACATCCAGAAGGACGCTAAGAAGCGCAGGGCCAGGTAGGCGCGAGGTGTCATGTAGCAACGCGTGTAGCAACGCGCCGAGGTCCGCCGAGGTCCGCCTAGATCTGTAGACGGACACTTACGCAGGTCATGGACCCGCGTGAACCTCGGCGGACCTCCTGCCTAGGTCTACGGATCAGGAGGTTGGGGGTTCGAATCCCTCCGGCTGCGCCAGAGATAAAGGCCACTTCCATTGACGGAAGTGGCCTTTTGTTTTTGCCCTTGTTGACATCTCGTCCGGGGCCTATGGCGGTGTGGTCGTCCTCACTGGTTCGCGGGGCGGTCGGTGACCGTGATGATGCCCCCGGCGAGGCAGGCCAGCAGCGTCAGGATCAGCGGCGGCAGGGATATCAGGAAGACCATTCGCCACCCGATCGTCGTTGTCAGCACCCCGCCGAGTACGGGCCCGAGGACAGCGGCGAACGTGCCGAGCCCGGCCGTGAGTCCGATCGTCTGCGCCCGGCCGCCTCCCACGCGGAGGGCGAGTACCACCGCGGTCGCGACGAGCGCGCCGGCGCCCAGGCCGGACAGGGTCTGGCCCGCCAGCAGCAGCGTGTAGCTCGGCACCAGGAGGCTCAGCGACGATCCGACGATCATGAGGCCGGCGGAGGCCGCGGCCATGCTGTTCGGATGTCGCCTGCCGAGTACCGCCCCGACCGGCGCGGTCAGCGCCGCGGTCAGGAGGTAGCCGACGGACGCCCACGGGACGGTCGGCGCGCCCAGATCCACCAGGGCGTGATCCATCCATGTGGGCCCCACCGTCACGGTGGGCAGGTACAGCGCGACGAGGCCGCCCAGCCCCGGCCCGATCAGATCCCGGCCTGCGCTTGGCCGCGCGGGCATGGGGGGCCTCGCCGGTGAATATCGCTGTGGGTGGCCGGTCACCGTACGAGTTGGGCGGTCGGCCCTCGTGTCAGTCGGGGAGGACGGCGAGGTCCAGCCGGTCCAGGCGGTCCGGGTCCGCGATCACGTCGATTTCGGTGATCTGGTCGTCGATGATCGTGAAGCTGAGGACCAGTGCCAGCCGGCCGCGAGGGGCCATCGCGAGTCCGACCGTTCCGTTGATGAGGGCCGGTCCGGCGAGGCGGGCCCGTCCCATGGCGGCCATCGCGCTCTTGGCCACGGTGCCGGCGCCGCTGATGAAGATGGACGAGGGAGTCGGAACGACCGACTTGTCGGCGCGCAGGACCACGTCCGGGTGGAGAAGCGTGACCAGCGCGCTGAAGTCGCCGCCGCGGGTCGCGGCCAGGAAGGCGTCGACGACGCGGCGATGGCGGGGCAGGTCGGCGTCGGGTGCCGGGGCGCCCTTGACGCGGCGGCGGGCGCGGCTGGCGAGTTGCCTGGCCGCGGGAGCGGACCGTTCGATCAACGGGCCGATCTCGTCGAAGGGCACGGCGAACATGTCGTGCAGCACGAACGCGAGCCGTTCGGCCGGGGTCAGTGTGTCGAGTACCACAAGCAGCGCCAGCCCGACGGAGTCGGCCAGGACGGCTTCTTGCTCGGGGTCGTTCTCGTGGTCGGGCGGTGGGCCGGGCGTGTGCGCGTCGAGGGGTTCTTCGCGGCGGTGCTCGCGCGAGCGCAACACGTTCAGGCAGATGCGGCTCACGACCGTTGTCAGCCAGGCGCCGAGATTTTGCACGTCGGTGGTGTCGGCGCGATTGAGGCGGAGCCACGTTTCCTGGACGGCGTCATCGGCGTCGCTCATCGAGCCGAGCATCCGGTAGGCCACCGCGCGCAGGTGGGTCCGATGCTCCTCGAAACGCTCGTCCGGCCGTTCGCGCTCGTCCACCGTGTCACGTTCCTTTCTTGCCCGGGGTCGTAACAGTAGGCCCAGGAAATCCTCCTGATGCGGCCGGGACACCGAACGAATTTGGAGAAGCCATGACGTCATCCATCCTGCTGACCGGCGGAACGGGAACGCTGGGACGCCTTGTCACGCCGCTCCTGCTGGACGCCGGCTGCGAAGTACGGGTGCTCAGCCGGCAAGGCCGCGAGTCCGGGAACGGCATCGAGTACGTGACGGGCGATCTGCTCAAGGGGGAGGGGATCGAGCTGGCCGTGGACGGTGCGGAGATCGTCCTGCACCTCGCGGGCGGGCCCAAGGGCGATGATGAGGCGACCCGCAACCTCGTACGCGCGGCGTCGCAGGCCAAGGTGCGGCACCTGGCGTACATCTCGGTCATCGGGGCCGGGCAGGTGCCGCTGGGCTACTTCAAGCGGAAGTTCGAGGCGGAACGCGCCGTTGCCGACTCCGGGCTGCCGTGGACGACGCTGCGGGCAGCACAGTTCCATGATCTGGTCCTGAACGTGGTGTCGACGATGGCGAAGATGCCGGTGATACCGGTCCCGGGCGGACTGCGGTTCCAGCCGGTCGACGCACGCGATGTGGCAGCACGCCTCGTGGAGCTGACGCTGGGCGAGCCGGCCGGCCTGGTGCCCGATCTGGCCGGACCGAAGGTGTACGGGATGGGCGAGCTGAGCCGGGGGTACCTGCAGGCGCGCGGCAAGCGCCGGCCGATGATGCCGATCCGGATGCCGGGAAAGGCCGGCCGCGCCTACCGGGCCGGCGAGAATCTGTCCCTTGAAGGGGCCGACATGGGTAAGCGGACCTGGGAGGAATTCCTGGTCGAGCGGGTGTGAAACCGCCGCCGGATCGTACGGAGAACTCCGGGACGAGGGTTCCTCGGACCCACTTCTCATGCAAGTGTCGGCGCCATGACCAACCCGGGAAAGGACCGGCGTAAGCCTTCGCTCGCCGTCCTGTCGTACGGGGTGGTCTCGATGCTGGCGCTGGTCGCCGTCGGGCTCGGGTCGGCCATCCGGGAGTACGGCCCGACCGCGCGTTCCGCCGACGGCGATGGATATCAGGGCGTGTTCACCGCCCACACGCTGCACTGCTCGAAGGGGTCGAATTGTTCCTGGTACGGGACATTCGACTCTGACCGGAACGACCATTCGAGCGTCCAGCTGCGGGGCCTCGATGATGATGCCGTCGAGCGCGGTCAGCAGGTGGCGGCGCTCGACGTCGGTTCTCGTGAGTTCGTGTTCGCGGTGGGCGGTTCCGCGGACTGGGGCACCATGGTCGGTGTTTCGATCTTCACGCTGCTCATGGGAGCCATCGGGACCGCGTTCCTGGTTCTCTTGCTCCGGTGGACTCCGTGGGCGCGGCTGAGGCACGGCGTCAGGCTGGACGATCTCGCGAGGAACGGACGCGCCGCGGCCGCCGGGCTTCTCGCGAGAGACCGCTGGGGTCCGTTCGCGCGGCCCCGTTCCGTGACGCGGATCAGGATGGCCAGGTCGAGCAGGAGGACGCTCCTCTGGACCATCGCGTTACCGGTCTTGGGGGCGTTCGTCGTGACGGCGCCGGTGATGGTGGTGGAGGAGCTCGAACGTGTTCACGTGCCCGAGCAGAAGGCACTGCTGCTGTGGGTGCTGTCCGTGGCGTTCCTGCTGCTGTTCGCATTGGTGCAGGTCATCAGGTTGGTGCTGTTCCGGCCCAGGATCTGGCTGGCGGACGAGGAACTGCTCATCTGGGACAGCGTGATGCTGTGGAAGGTCGCGCGGATCCGGCGGGCGGACATCGGCGGGACAGGCCCGTCCGAGGGCCCCGCCCTGTACTTGTCCGACGGGGAGCGTGCCGAGCTGAGCCCGTTCGAGGAGCCGCTGAACCTCGACATCGTCCTTCGTACGGACGTCCATCTCCCGGTACGGCGCCTGCGGTGGGGCAACTGGATCTGGCTCCTCAGTCAGGAGGAGTCGTACCGTGGGCTACTTCCCGCCTATCCGCACCGAGATATCCCGTTCCGCCGGATCGCGATCCGGGCCGCGGACCCGGAGCGGGCGGTCGCCGATCTCGGCCGGTGGCTGAGCCGCGATCGTCCGGAGCCGCCCGTACGGGAGCCCGGGTTCGAGCCCGCCGACCACTTCTTCCACGGCAAGCAGGCGGCGTTCCACGGGAGCGGGCCCGAGACCGTGAAGGTCAAGGGGACCTTCCCGCAGCCGGTGGTGGCCGAGATCAGCACCGAGAAGACCGGCGACCTGCGTGCGACCGTGAGCCGGACCGTGTCCGGCCGCGTCCGGCCCCTGGCGTCGAACGGCCCCTGCGCGACGGTCGTCCTCGACGACGGAGTGCTCGGCGGACCCGCCGGGAACGTGACCGAGCGGTTTTTCCACATCGAGGCGAGAGGGCCGTGGACGGTCAAGCTCGCGGGCCCGGAAGCGGCACGTGAATTCGATGGCAGCGCCTCGGGCGCCGGGGCCGAACTGCTGTCGTACGTCGGGCCGCCAGGGATCGCCACGATTTCCGCCAACGTGGCCGGTTCCACAGGCGGGACGTACGACGTCACCTTGCGCGGGCCGGACCTCACGAGCCGGTACGGAAAGGGCCCGACGGCGTACTCACGCGCAAGCGGTCCTATGGCGTTCTCACGCCGCATGCATAAGACGTATCCGCTCGAAAAAGCCTGGATCGCGATGCCGGCCGGAGCCCTTCTCCAGGTCAGAGCCCATGGGGGCGAGTGGCGTATCAACGTCCTGCCCCTGGAACGGTCGCCCGGCGGCGTGGACGTGCTCTTGGGGCCGGGCGCCAGAAGTGTGCGGTCGTTCGATCTCACGATCGAGGGAAGGCAAGCCTCGGTACTGCTCTACACCGGGCCGTCAGGGCTCGTACAGGCGTCCTATAGAGGGAAGGGCGCCTTCAGAGTCGATCGCGTCAGCACCGGTATGGCGCCGGTCGAACCCCTGGTCAGGGCGACCGGTGATCACAGCGGCTTCATCGACGTCGAGTCGGGCTCGCTCCTCCAGATCAGCGGTGCCCCGGGAAGGTGGTCCCTGCTGGCGGTCGTCAAGTAGCGCCGCGTGCCTTGTTGTGAACGCGGCCGGCCGCGCGGGACATCGAGTGTGAACGACGTTGAATGTTGAATTCTGGCGCCATCGAACCCGTTGACGGATATGTCCAGCCTGGTCAGCATACTCATCGATCGACTTCGTGAGACGGGCCGTTCCCCCGAGCGGCCGCTCCTCCCGCAGAACGGAGTATCGATGAGAAGGCGCCTCCCCCTGGTCGCGATGCTGGCCGCAGTGCCACTCGTGGCCGCGCTGGCCTCACCGGCCCAGGCCGTCACCCCCCACACCCCGGTCGCGCTGGCCGCGCCCGGTCAGGGTGTGAACAGCCAGTACATCGTGACGCTGAAGAAGGGTGTGTCGGTCGGCGACACGGTTTCCAAGCGCGGCATCACCACGACCCATCGCTTCGGTAAGGTCCTGAACGGCTTCGCGGCCAAGATGAGCGCCGAGCAACTGCAGCGGCTCCAGCGGACCCCGGGCGTCGCCGCCATCGAGCAGGACGGCGTCGTACGGGCCAGCACGACGCAGAACAACCCGCCGTCCTGGGGCATCGACCGCATCGACCAGACGAACCGGCCGCTGTCGAGGAGCTACACCTACACGGCCACGGGTTCGGGCGTCACCGCGTACATCATCGACACCGGCATCGCCACCTCGCACTCCGACTTCGGCGGCCGCGCGTCCAACGTCTTCGACTCGTTCGGCGGCAACGGCCAGGACTGCAACGGGCACGGCACGCACGTCGCCGGCACCGTGGGCGGCAACGCGTACGGCGTCGCCAAGGGTGTCAGCCTGCGCGGCGTACGCGTCCTCAACTGCCAGGGCAGTGGATCGTTCTCAGGCATCATCGCCGGAATGAACTGGGTGGCCAACAACCACACCAAGCCCGCCGTCGCGAACATGTCGCTCGGGGGCGGCTACTCGTCCTCGGTGAACTCGGCCACCAACAACCTCGCGTCCTCCGGCGTCTTCGTGGCCGTGGCCGCAGGCAACGACAACCGGAACGCGTGCAACTACTCGCCCGCCAGCGCCGCCAACGGCACCGCAGTCGCGGCCAGCACGAGTACGGACGCCAAGGCCTCGTACAGCAACTACGGAAACTGCGTCGACCTGTACGCGCCCGGTTCCAGCATCACCTCGACATGGCTGAACGGTGGCACCAACACCATCAACGGCACGTCGATGGCCAGCCCGCACGTGGCCGGAGTCGGCGCCCTCTACAAGGACGCCAACGGTGACGCCTCGTACTCCACGATCCGCAGCTGGCTGACGTCCAACGCCACCAGCGGCGTCATCACCGGTAACCCGTCCGGTACGCCGAACCTGCTGCTCAACAAGCGTTCCCTCTGAAATCCCCGGAAGGTCCGGCCCCGGCGTCCCGCCCGCTCCCAGAGCGCCGGGGCCGGGCCTTGCGGCAGTGTCGTGTTTCAAAAGCCCCGGCCCACGCTGCTCGCCTGGCGGCTCGCACCGTGACCGGTTCTTGTGCGAGCGCGGCATCGCTTCGCGATCTGCCCGGGTGAGGCTCGCCTTCGGCTTTGCCTCACCCGGGCAGGTAACGCGCTCGCGCGGTGGCTGAAGCTCCTTGAGACAAGCCCTAGGTCGTCCGAGCTGACCGTTAGGTTCGCCCCATGGCGATCCGGTACATCAAGGGCGACGCGACCTCACCCCAGGCCAAAGGGGTAAAGCTCATCGCCCACGTCTGCAACGACCGTGGCGGCTGGGGCAAGGGCTTCGTCCTCGCCATTTCCAAGCGCTGGCCCGCCCCAGAGGCCGCCTACCGTGCCTGGCATCGCGACCGCGCCAAAAACGACTTCGCCTTGGGCGCCGTGCAGTTCGTACAAGTAGACCCGTACATCTGGGTCGCCAACATGGTCGCCCAACACGGCGTGAAACCCAGCAAGAAGAACGGCCCGCCGATCCGCTACGAGGCCGTGGACCAATGCCTCCAGTCCCTGGCCACCCGAGCCCTGGACCTGGGCGCCACCGTCCACATGCCCCGAATAGGCTGCGGCCTGGCCGGCGGCAAGTGGCCCCGAGTAGAACCCCTCATCACCAACCGCCTCACAACCCAGGGCGTACCGGTAACGGTCTACGACCACGAGTGACCATGCCCCCGCCTGCTCCGGCTGCGAGCATTGTGCCGACCGCCGCATTGGTCAGATGGCCGCCACCCTGACGATCACTCGTTCTTGGCGACGTAGGCGGCGAGGGCGCCGAGGGTCAGGCAGAACGGGGAGTACAGGGCCAGGTCCCAGCGCGTGAAGGTGGTGGACTGTTCGGCGAATCCGGAGGTGACCAGGCCCGCGCTGCCGCGGAGCAGGAGCACGCCTGCGACGGTGGCGATGCCCAGGCGGGTGAGCATGCCGGGCAGCGGTGTCGGTCAGCGGATCGGTCACGGTCGTGGCGGGTGTCAAGCCGAGGACCCCTCGCACTGCCCGGGCGACGAGCTCGATGTCGTAGGGAGGAGGGCCGTGATCGCCGGCGTGGATCGTTCGGGGAAGCCGTGGGCGTCTAGGTTGATGCTGTTCTGTGGCGCCGCTGGCGCCGGCTTCTCTACCGGGAGGATCTGCGGGTGGCTTCGGAGCCTTCACCCGAGACGATTCGCCGCGTTGCCACTCGCGGCAAGGCCGTCGTCTTCGATGTGCCCACCGGTGAGTCGATCGCCATCGCGCAAAGGCTCAACGCGCAACTCGCCGGGGAGAGCATCCGCGTGATCGTCCCTGGGCCCGCGAGGATCACGGCGCTACAGCTGGTCAGCGAGGAAGAGGCGCGACGCGTACTCCCCGAGCTGGAAGCCCTTGTCGCCGACTTCCGTGAACGGGCGCGCTCCCTCACCCGGCGGTTCGACGGGGGCGCGTTCACCGAGGAGAACTGGATCGCCTGGCCGCATGGCGAGCACTGCCGTTTCGAGAACCTGGAGAACGGCGTGATCGTCGAGGCGAACATCGAGTTCCCCGACAGGGTCGATGCGTACTTCCTCTTGCTCTTCGCCGAGACCTCGAGGAGGTATCCCGGGATCCTGGGGGCCTGCGTTCACGGTTACCACGACATGTACCGGATGCTTGAGCTGGCGGGAGTCCTGTGAACGACGCGGCCGCGCAGCGCGGCGGAGGGGTTCTCGCCGGCTGCGCGGAGGGGCGTCAGGGTCTGGTCACTTGCGGGCTTCGCGGAAGCGCTTGAGGACCTCACCGCCGCTGATCGCCAGGACGATCAGAGCGGAGGCGGTGTAGAAGGGCGCCGGAGTCGACCAGTCGTCGCCGTTGATGGCGGTCAGGAACTCGGGGTTGAAGAAGTTCTGCTGGTACAGGATCCAGGCCAGCGGCAGCGCGAACACCGCGTGGGCGAGGGCGTACGCGCCGACCAGCGGGACGGACGATCCGCGCACGGCCCGGACCAGATCGAGCACCACGAGGCCGGCGAGACCGGCGAGGATCGGCCAGATCCAGACGGCCCACAGGTCGGGGTCGAGGACCGGCAGCCGGTCGCCGTCGGCACTGTACGGCTTGGCGGTGTGCTGCCAGGCGATCAGGCCGATCAGCAGTCCGTTCCAGGCCGCCGAGGCGAACGCGGCGCCTCGGAGCCGCTCCCGCCGCGGGCTGTCGGGCAGGTCGTCGGCCGTCCACTCGTTCGTACCCGCGATCGACTTACCGCCCGTGCCCAACCGGTCGATCAGGGCGAACACCACGGTGAGCCAGGCGATGATCTGGCCGCCGACGGTGAGCACCGTGCCGATGCCGGTGCCGATCGCCGTGCCCAGCGACTTGTTGTCCAGCACGTCCATGATCACGAGCACGGCGACGACGATCGGCAGCACGGTGGACAGCAGCGTGACCAGCAACCGGATGTACGCGGGGTAGAGGTCGGGGCCGATCAGGGCGAGCGGGCGGTCGGCGTAGCGGGCGGCGAGCCGGATCGGGTCGCCCATCTCGGTGATGACCTCGCGCTCGGCCGTGGCCGGGTCGGCCGGGTCGCGGGCCTCGACGGTGTCGGCGATCGTGGTGCGCAGCTCGTCGGCGACGTCGTCGCGCTGGTCGCCCGGGATGCGCCGGACGACCTCCTGTACGTAGCGCTCGGTCAGCGTGTTCGAGCTCATCGGCTCTCCTTGATCAGTCGTGAGATCGAAGTGACGAGGTCTTCCCACTCGCGCACCAGGCCGGTGCGCACCTGGGAGCCCTGGGGGCCGACCCGGTAGAACTTCCGTGGCCGGGGCTCGTCGGTGTTCCATTCGCTGGTCAGCAGGCCCTGTTTCTCCAGCCGGCGCAGCAAGGGGTAGAGGGTGTTGCCGTCGACGGTGACGCCGGCGGCGTTGAGCGTTTCGAGCAGTGCGTAGCCGTACTGTGGCCGCTCGAGCAGCGCCAGGCAGGCCAGGACGACCGTGCCGCGGCGCAGCTCCTGGGCCTGGCTCAGGATCAGTTCCTCAGTGGACACGAGTCACACTATACAGTGCGCCACACACTAATGTCACACGCACGTTGGCGTAGCAGGCATGCCTGGACGGCCGGAGCGACCCGTACAGTCGCGCTACCGCGGGCGTTTCCCATGGGTACGCGGGTTCTGAAGAGTGAGTTCTGAACACGTCCGAAGAATCTTGCGGCGGAGTGTCGATTCAGGGATCGGCCGGTCGACGCATGGATGAGACCGGCCGTGAGACCGGCTGAAAGGGGAGACCTCGGATGAAGATTCGCGTCACGCTCGAGCTTGGCGGGAAGACCGCGACGGGGTTCGCCGTACCGGAGGACGTCGTGCTCGGACTCGGTGCCGGCAAGCGGCCGCCGGTCAAGGTCACGATCAACGGGTACACCTACCGATCGACCGTGGCCCCGATGGGCGGCAGGTACCTGATCGGCGTCAACGCCGGCAACCGGGAGGCCGCGGGAGTCAGTGCCGGCCAGGAGGTCGACGTCGAGCTCGAACTCGACACCGAGCCGCGCGTGGTGAGCGTCCCGGCGGACCTGGCCGAGGCCCTGGCCGCCGAGCCCGAGGCCGAACGGTTCTTCGAGAGCCTCTCGTACAGCAAGAAGAGCTGGTTCGTCCTGTCGGTCGAGGGCGCCAAGAAGGCGGAGACCCGGCAGCGGCGCATCACCGACGCGGTCACGATGCTGAAAGAAGGCCGCAGCTCGCGCTGACGCGGGCTGACAGCGATGCCCATCCTGCAGAACGTCCGGCACACCGTGGTGATGGGCGGCGCGGTCCTCGCCCTGGTCGCGACGATCATCGCCTGACGAGCCGGAGGCCCGGATCCGGGCGGTCGCACCCGAACCCGCCCTCCGGTCTCGGCATCACACAGCGGGGTGACCCCGCCGAAGGCGCGAGTACCGGGCGGGTTCGCGAGCACCACGATCGGGAGAGCCGATGCCCAGCACAGCACACCGGACGAGTGGATTCGGCGCCCTCGCGCTGACCGGCCTTTGCTGCCTCATCCTCGTCCTGGCCGAGTGGAACCCTTGGAACCACAGGCTCTTCCACCATGACATGTTCTGGGCACTCGTCCCGGCGGCCCTGATCGCGGGCGGAGCGGGGCTCATCCTCCTGGCGATCGGCCGGCCACGCCTTCCGGCGCAGGTCGCGGGCCTGGTCATCGGCCCCTTGGCGGTGGGCACCGGCCTCCTTGTCGGCTACGTCCTCGTCGTGCTCACGACGATGCCCGCCGGCGACATCAAGGTCAGGTCCACGGTCGATTCACCGTTCGGTTCTCACCGGCTCGTCCTGATCGGGGGGACGACGATTCCCGTGGACACGCGGTACACGGTGTGGCTGCGGGACGGGGACGGGCTGACGGCCCAGGCGATCGAGGTCGGCAGCTATGTGGAGGTGAGCAAGGTGACCATGCGTTTCACCGGTCCTCGCGGTATCGAGGTCGATGCCGATGGCAGCGTCCGGCGCTGGAGGTTCGACGGTGAATCCCTGGATCTTCACCGGCTGGGATGACGAACGGTCAGTGAAAGCTCTTGCGCGGGGATCGCGCTAGGCACTGCTCAGAGCGACGGTGGGGGCCAGGCGGGAGGCTCGTACGGCTGGATAGAGGCCGGCGAGCCCGCCCATCAGGAGGGTCGCGGCGGTCGCGGCGGCGAGGGCCCAGAGGGGTACGACCGGTGGCCATCCCTGGACGAGGGCGTACGACAGGGTGGCGAGCGTTCCCAGGACCAGGCCCGCGGTCCCGCCGAGGGCCGAGACCAGGAGCGACTCGGTGAGGAACTGGACCCGGATCTGGCCCCGGGTGGCACCCAGCGAACGGCGCAGTCCGATCTCGCGGCGGCGCTCCAGCACCGAAATGATCATGGTGTTGGCGATCCCGACACCGCCGACGATCAGGGCGACCGCGCCCAGGCCCAGCATCAGGCCGGTGAACGTTCCCGCAGCCGCGGCGCGTGCGGCGAGCGCGTCCGAGGGACGCGACACCGCGACCTCGGACGGATCCTCCGGACTCAGCGTCCGTGGCAGGAGGTCACGGACCTCTCGGACGGACCCCTCGGACGAACGCTCGTACACGGTCGTCGGGTGGCCGTCGTAGCCGAGATGCGCCTGCGCGGCCGGGACGCCGATCAGCGCGGCACGTTCGATCTCCGGGGCCAGCGGCAGCGGTTCCAGAACGCCCGTCACCGTGAACCAGCGGTCCTGCACGTGGACCTGCACGCCGGTACGGGTGATGCCGAGCCGCTGGGCCGCCACCGAGCCGAGCACCACGGTGGGGTAGCGCGCCGTACCGCCGTTGAGCCAGCTCCCGACCCTGACACGGCCGTCCAGCGTGCGCAGCAGGCCGAGGTCGGCGGCGAGGACCTCGATACCGCCGGTGTCGGCCTCGGGGATGCGGTCCGTACGGCGGATCGAGGCGTCGAGCCGGCCGGTCGCACTCGCCGAGGCGACCGCGCCGATCCGTTCCGTCCTGGCCCGCGCGTCGGCCGGCAACCGCACCGGACCGCCGCCGATCCGCTCGGCGGGCTGGACGCGCAGCAGGTTGGTACCGAGGCGATCCAGGCGGCGCAGCAGTTCCTCCTGGCTGGACGCGGATATGCCGATCACCGACACCATCGTGGCGATGCCGATCGCGATTCCCAGCGCGGACAGCGCCACCCGGGCAGGACGAGCCCGCAGGCCCGAGGCGCCCACCCGAACAACATCGCGCGGGCGCAGCCGGACAGGAACGAGGCTCATGGCGCCTTCCCAAGGGTCCGCCGCCGAGTATCGGCCACGACGTGGCCGTCGCGGACGGCGATGCGGCGCGGGCAGCGGGCGGCGACCTCCCGATCGTGCGTGATCATGATGACCGTGGTGCCGGTGGCGTTCAGGCCGGTGAGCAGGACGAGAACCTCCTCGCCGGACGCGGAGTCGAGGTTGCCGGTGGGTTCGTCGGCGAGCAGCAGCGGCGGGTCGCCGACGACCGCGCGGGCGATGGCCACCCGCTGGCGCTCGCCGCCCGAGAGCTGGTCGGGACGGTGGTCAAGGCGGTGGCCGAGGCCGACCCGTTCAAGCGAAGCGGCGGCCCGCTCGCGGCGTTCGGGCAGAGCCGGACCCGCATAGAGAAGCCCGTCGGCCACGTTGTCCAGGGCGGACGCCCCGGGGTCCAGATGGAACTGCTGGAAGACGAAGCCGATGTACGCCACGCGCAGCGCGGACAGCCGGCGATCGGAGAGGCCGCCGGTGTCGTGCCCGGCGATGCGGACCGTACCCGACGAGGGCCGGTCCAGCGTGCCGACGAGATGCAGCAGGGTGGACTTGCCCGAGCCGGACGGCCCGATGACGCAGGCCAGCTCGCCGGACTCGAATGCGAGGTCCACGTCCGCCAGGGCTTCGACGCGATCGCCGTAGCAGCCTGCATTCGGAAAACACCGCGTGACGCCGGTGAGTTCGACCATCACAGGGACGGCACCCCGACCTTCATGCCCTCGCGCAGACCCGTACCGGAGATCTCCACGCGGCCGCTTCCGTACGCGCCGGTACGTACCGGGACGACCCGGAGCGTTCCATCCGATGAGGTGACCTCGACACCGTGACCGCCCTCGCGGAGCGCCAGCAGCGCCTCGACCGGAACGGTCAGGACGTTCCGGCGCCGCTCGCGCTCCAGGGTGACCGTCACCGGCGCCCGGTCGAGCATGCCGGGCCCAGGTTTCCCGGTCAGCTCGATCTCGACATCGATCGTCGGCTCCCCGGACTCCTCACCCGCGGGCTTCTCGGCGACCGTTCCCACCGAGGTGATCCTTCCCGGGACGGTGCCGCCGCCGGGAACCTCCACGGTGACGCGGCCGCCCTCGTCCACCAGGCCCTGGTCCGACACCTTGAGATCGACGTGGACGAGGCGTTCGGTGGACGTCACCGTGAGCACCCGCCGCCCCTGGCCGATCCTGTCCCCCACGGCCGTCTTGACCTCGGTGATCCGCACCCGGCCCGGCAGGAAAGCCACCTGCGATGCGTCGACCGTCCCGGTCTCCGGCAGGCCCGCGCCGTCCTGCCACTCGCGTACGGCGCGTGCGGTGGCCGCGGTGAACGTGCGATCGACCGTGACGCCGTCGCCATATCCCAGGCTGCGCAAGGCCCGTTCAAGCTGGGTCACGTCGGGACCGGCCGACATGCCCTGGCGCAGCGGCCGGTAGAGCGGCACCTTCCCGTACAGGAGAACGACCGGCCGGCGGTCCACCCGATAGAGAGCCGCTCCCAGCCGCAACACACGACCGGGTGCGGGCAGGGAGGTGACGACACCCGCCGCCGTCGCCGCGATGCCACGTTCTCCGGCGAACGTCAGCGAACCGTCCACCGACTTGGTATCGACCAGATCGCCCCGGGTGATCGCCGCCGTGGCGCCCTTCAGAGACGTGGCAGCCGCCGCGCCTCCCTCGCCCGTACGGACCGCCAGCCCCGCGACGGCGGCCGCGAGGGCCACCGCCGCCACGCCTCCGGCGACGAGCCGCCTCACTTCCGCCCTTCCTGGAGGATGGGGGAGCAGACCTTCGAGGCCTTCTCCCACTTCGCCGGGTCCTTGAGATGGATGTCCGGAGGCGCGTCGTCCGGCATGTCGAAACCGTTCTCGCGCATGCACTTGCCGAACCGGGCGAACCGTTCACGCACGGCCGGGTCCTTCATGTCGATCGTCTGACCTGGAGGTACGAGGCCCTTGCAGGCGTTCACCGCCTTGTCGGGGATCTCCACTCCGCCCTGCGGGATGTCCTTGGGATCGTCGGGCATGTTCGCTCCGTTCTCCCGTAGGCACTTGTTGTACTTCAGGTTCGCGGCATCAGAGGGGGCCGCACTGGCGGCTCCATCACCGGACGAGCCACCACCACAGGCCACAAGCGCCAGCAGCGGTACGACGAGCAGCATGGACAGACGTTTCATGTGAGCTCCTTGCTGATTTCAGGCATGGCGAAGCGAGGCGACGTGCGTACACGCCGTTCAGGAGATGTGGCTCAGGAGCCGTTCGGGCAGTCGGTGGGCACTGGACGGGTCTGCCTGGACGGCCTCACATCGGCCACCAGGAGAGCCTTGCCCGGTTCGGTCAGCCAGCCTTCGTGGACGTACCAGGAGCCCGGTACCGACGACCGGGCCCCCTTGAGCGGCACCGCGATCCTCGGAACGGTCACGCCGCGCCCCCGCAGCATCGCGACCACCTCGGCCACCGTCCGGCCGGCGAACTCCCGGCACTGCAGCGGCTCCCCAGGACCGTTGAGCTGGCCGAACCCCTTGTACCGCTCGCCTGGCCGTGCCTTGCGGCCCAGCGAGATGACGGCCGGTCCCCGGTGCTCGGGGCCCTCGTACGCGCGATAGCCCACCGGGATCTTCACCCCGATGGCACACCGCTCGACGGCGGCGCACGCGCCGGGCCGTTCGATCGGAACGATGAGATCCGTGCGGCGGGCCTGCTCCCCGGAGGACAGTCCGTTCAGCCTGGGGTCGTACGGCGTGAAGATCATCCCCACCATCCCCGGCGACACCGGCCCCAGCTCCAGCCGGACGTCCAGGCCGAGCTCGCGCAACTGCTCGCTGTAGCGTTCGGGATCGGCGAAGTGGTCCTTCACCGTGACGACGTAGTAGCCGCCCTCCTTCTTGATGTCGAGCGCGGCCGCAGCAGGGCTCGGCCCGATGCCGGGCACGACGGGCAGCAGCCAGCCGACCAGCACGATCGCCGCCACGAGCGGCAACATGAACCGCAGCCGGGGCCACCGGCGCCCCACGGGCACCCGCTCCGCCTCTCGCGGCGTGGACATGATCGCGTCGAGCAGCTCGCGGCTCCCCTCACCCGCCGGCGGAACGGCATGGGCGGGCTCGGCGTGCCTGATGATGTCGTCGAGGCTCATCCGAGCGCTCCTTCCGTCATGGCGACCGCCGGGGCTCCGTACCGTTCGGCGTCCAACCCCTCCTTGGCGAGTTCGGCGGCGAGCCGCTTGCGCGCCCGGTGCAACCGCACCCGGACACCCGCCGCGCGGCAGCCCAGCACCTCCGCGATCTCGGCCGGACGCAGCCCCTCCCACCCGGTCAGCGCCAGCAGCTCGCGATCGTCGTCCGAGAGCCGCCCGAACGCGGCGCGCAGCTCGTCCGCGACCGCCTGCTCCGCCACCGCATGCTCTGGCGCCGCCTCCAGGAACTCCCCGCGCAGCCGACTGATCAGCAGCTCCCGCCTGACCGTGCCCCGATGGTGGTTAGCGAGAACGCGGCGGGCGACGCCGTAGAGCCAGAGCAGCGTCCCGTCCCCGTCCGGTACGGCGTCAAGGCGGCGCCAGGCCGTCAGGAACGTCTCAGACAGGACATCGACGGCGTCGTCCGGCGATCCGGTACGGCGGAGCGCGTACCGGGAGATCGCTTCGTAGTGCGCCGCGTAGATCTCCTCGAAGCGCCGCCGCTCCTCCGATGCGTCCCCCACACCGCCTCCTTTCGCCGTACACCTCAGTAAATGTCCGGCCGGACGGCGCCGTTTCACGCAACAGACCCTTTTTCTCAGCCACTCAGCCACTCAGCCACTCAGCCACTCAGCCACTGCACGCAACCACTCGTCCTGACCGCCGTAGCGCAGTTCGGCGGCGCCCGGCGAGCACTGGACTTGGCGCGGCAACTCGGCGTGACGCCCGGCACGCCACGGCCAGAACTCCCGCAGGGACCAGCGAGCCCGCCGGGCGGCGCGTGCACATCCTGGACCATGAGCAGGTGGAAGAAGCGATCGCGAAGACAATGCGAAACGCGTCCCGTCCCGCCCCGCCCTGCCCCGTGCCATGCGTCGAGCCGGACGAGCGAGGTCGTCGAGTGGATACGCGCGAACCTGGGCGCAACATCGATCACGCTCACGACCGGTGTGTTCACGGCCGACCGCGCTACGACCATCTGCCCGCCTGGTGGGTGGGATTCCGCCTCCACCTTGCCGGGCTACGCGCGGAGATGGCGTCCCGTGCGTCACAGTGGCGCCGGAACTGGACCAGGCTGTTGGAACTGAGGTGGCAGCCCGGCGAGCCCTTCCAGTAACGGGGCCTTACTGCCTGTCGGGTCGGTTGATGTGCCATGTGCCGGTGGGTGTGGTCCATACGAGTAGGCCTGGCCAGGGTTGGTGGAGTGTCCAGCCGCTGGTTTGTTTGGTTCGGTGGTGGCGTCTGCATAGTGGGGCGAGGTTGCAGGCGCAGGTGGTGCCTTTGCCGTAGGGGGTGGTGTGGTCCAGGTCGCAGTGGCTGGAGCGGATGTTGCAGGTGGGGAAGACGCAGGTGGGGTGCCGTTCCTGGATCAGCCGCCGGAGCTGGGCGGGCGGGCGGTAGCTGGGCCGCCCGTGCGCGCCGGTGGCGGCATCTGTGGCCTCTGCGTTGTGGATGGCTTGAGCGGTTTGGCAGCGGGTGTCGCGGAGTTCGACGAGGGCGTCATGGACGTCCTGTACGGCTCGTGCGCTCAGTCTCGGTAGTGCTTCCATCCTGCCGACGGCCCGCACGTGGTCTCGTATCGCCGTGAGTCTCTGCTCGATGATCCCGGCCACGACCGCGATCACCACCTCATCCCCAGGCGTGGCAACGCGCTCATCCAGGCTCGCGGGACGGACCGGCGCAGCCATGATGCCCGGATCGGCGAGTGGCTCACCATCGGACACCGCTGGCGTTGAAGAAAGCGGCGGCACCTGATGGGCAGCGCTGAACGCTGGCCCGGGAGCAACCGTGGGCGAACCCTGGGCGCATGGCCGCGGATCGGGGGCTGAGACCTCTGCCTCTGTCTCTGCGGCCGCTGCTTGGAGTTGGGCGCGGATGGCGTCAGGGAGCCGGGCACCGTTGAGCAGTTCCCGGGCCAGGTCGGCGCGCACGGTGTTGAGGGGGCGGGTGTCGCCGTCAGCGATCAGGGCGCGTGCCGCTGCGGTGATCTTGTTGTAGATGGCGTGGGCGTCTTGGGGTGCCAGGTCCAGAAGCGCGAGGTCGCAGGTGCCTGCGGCGGTTTCCCACAGTTCCAGGCGTCGTCGCTGCACGGCCTGCTGTTTGCGGTCGTCGACCTGGTCGGGGGCCAGGCGATGGGTGATGCGCTTGAGTCGTCGGCGTAGTTGCCCGGTGGTCTGGGACGGCGCCGCGTCCAGCACGGCGGCTTCGAGGCGTTCGGCGAGACCCTCGGGCAGACCATCGGTGACGTCGCAGATGACCCGGGCCCGGGGCAAGTCGATCCGCCCGGCCTCCAGAGCCTCACCGGTACCGGCGAGGTCGGTGCTGAGCCGGTCGGCCAGATGGACCAGGGTGCCGGCGGCGTTGCCGGTGATGGTCAGCGCCGCCGCAACCTCTTCCACCACCGATTCGTGTGCGGACAGGACACGGGGGTCGCGATCACCCTGGCCCCCGCTCTGGTCGTCGTCTTCGGCTCGGCGGCGCCGGTGGTACAGCTCGGCGATCGCCGCGAGCTCACGGGCCTGTGCCCAGGAGGTCTGGCGGCGCGCGGAAGCGGCGGCCTCGAGCAACTCGGTCTCGGACAGATCCGAAAACCGTTCCCGCTCGGGCGACAACAGCGCAGCATGGGAGTCGGGCATGGACCAGGATCGGGATTCTTTCTCACCGAGCGCCATACCGACATCAAAAATAGCCGCCATCTGCACCATTGCCCACCCACCTCCCATCAGAGTCCCATAATAATGCATGACTCGAAAAGATCACAATGAGATCTCGAACAAACAACCATTGTGTGTGCCACCTCACTCTCCACACTGAACCCTCAACAACCCCAGCTTGATCTCAGCGATCACCGTCAGGTCTTTTTCTGTCGAAATGGTGTGGCTCGGGTAGGCGGGAGGCTGGGGTGGCCGCTGCCGCCCTGCGCTCATCTGCCGCTCAGCAGCAGGCGGGCGTCACGTTGGTTGCGGTGGTGGTTGAGGTAAGTGTGTAAGGGTGACGGGCGGCGCGGGGTACCGCAATGCGCAAGGCGTCATATGCACCTGGCCGCAGATCAACAAATTCGCCCACCTGCAACCCCAACCAACGTGACGACAATCCGCGCCTACCTTCGCGACGTACGACTACACAAAGAGGTCACCTCAGCCGTCCACCCAGCGCAGCCATAGAGAAGCGATAGAAAAGAAGGCTCAACCCGCATATACCTGAGCCCGAGCGAGGAGGGGCGCAGGTATATGCGGGCTGAGGGCGATTCGGACCATCCCCTATGCACCGGCCACACACGTTCGCCGGATCCGATGAGGATCACGCCGATGAGAGTCAAACCGATGAGGATCAAACCGATGATCACCGAGCCGCGGCCCGCCTATGATCCCGGGCATGCTCCCACCTCGGTCCGTGATTGCCGCCAGGCTTCCCTTCGACGGCCAGATCCACGACTTCGACATCGTCGTACACGATGGCCGACCTCTTCTGGTCGGCACGCATGATCGGAGTCGTCGCGCCTTCACCTGGGACCCGGCGAGTGACGAGTGGACCGTTCACGAGCTTGACGCTCCCGCGCTCCCGGAAGCCGACTCCACCGAACTCACCGCGCTGGGGGCCGCGGTGGTCGACGGCCGGATCGTGATCGGCGGAGGCGGCGATCATCAGGGATTCGCGCAGTGGGACCTGGAGAGCGGCCAGCTGCGGCTGTCGGCACAGGAGGGCGGCGTGATCTTCACGTCCGCGGCCGTCTTCGGTGACCGCACGCTGCTTGTCGTGGGTTTGTCATCCGGCCCGACCGTTCAGCTATGGGACCCGTCGGTGGCCGAAGCCGATGAGGAACTGGAGGAGGACCTCTCGCCCTACGACTCCCTTGTCGAGGTGGAAGAGTTGGAGGCCGTCTCCTACGCCGCAAGCGCCGTCGCGGCAGGAATGCTGCGCGACCGCCCGGTTCTGGTGGCCAACGGCATGAACCGCAGAGTGCTCGTATGGGACATCGACGCCGGACGGGCGCTCGCCACTTTCAACCGTCTGGAAAACCAGCCGCATGACTTCGCGCTGGTGGCCAGTGGCGACCGTACACGCGTCGTGGCGGTCGGTGGACGGAGCTTGCTGGTCGGCGACCCTGACACCGGCGATTGGGACGAACCGCTCACCGTCCCTGGCGGTGACATCTCGTGCCTGGACGCCGGCCTGGTGAACGGCCGCGCGGTCGCGGTCACCGGCGCCAAGGACGGCACGGTCTGCGCATGGGATCTGGCAGGGCGCCGGCTGCTAGGCGAACCATTCCGCGGACAGGACGAGATATTCGCCATCCGCATGACCGAGCTGAACGGCCACCAGGTCGTCATCAGTGCAGGCCGGGAGAACATCATGCGGATGTGGGAGCTGACTCCCTAGCGCGGTGACCTCGCACGTTCACTGCTCGCCTGCCCGCACATGATCCAGCGCCAAACGCGCCTCGGCACCCGCAGGCCCCAGCACCCGTACGTTACTCAGCACCCGTACGTTACTCAGCACCCGTACGTTACTCAGCACCCGTACGCCACTCAGCGTCCGTACGGGACTCAGCCTCCGTATGCGGCTCAGTGTCCGTTCGCGGTTCAGCGTCCGTACGTGATGAGGTCGCCGGGCTGGCAGTCGAGTTCGCGGCAGATGGCGCTGAGGGTGGTGAAGCGGATCGCCTTGGCGCGGTCGTTCTTCAGGATCGAGAGGTTGACGACGGTCACCCCGACCCGTTCGGCCAGCTCGGCGAGGGTCATGCCGCGCTCGGTCAGGAGGCGGTCCAGGTGCACCTTGATCTGGTGCGATTCGTCTGCCGGCATCAGACCAGGCCTTCGGTGTCGGCGCGCAGCCGGGTGCCATGCCGAAACGCTCCGGCCGTGGCGGCGATGAGAAGCGCCACCAGCCACCAGATGGCCGAGACCTCATAGGTGTTCTCGATCGCCGATTCCACTGGCCTGCCGCTGACGAGGACTTCGGTGGTGACGGTGTCCAGTAGCGGTACGAGGGTGGCGATCAGCAGTACGGCGAGGGCGATGCCGTTCAGGCGCCGCGCGTTCTGCGGTACGAACGCGTCGCCTTGCTGGAACGTGCGAGCCATCCGCAGAAGAAGGCCGAGGATCGTCAGGGCCAGCACCGTGGCGGTGAGCCCGGGAAGGACGAGCAGGACGCGTTGCCCGAGGTCGGGAGCGGCGAAGACCAACTCGGCGGTGTCGTTGCCGCGCAGCGTCACGGCACCCGAGGTCGTGGTTCCGGGGATGTCGGCGACGCCGTCGAGGTGGACGTCGCGCGTGTCGACCGGGGACAGCGGCCCGGTCACTCCGAGGATCGGGAACGCCGCTCCGATGAGGCCGACCAGTAGCAAGGCCAGCCCGAGAGTCACTTCGAGAACGCGGTCGTCGATCCAGGCCCAGCGGGACTTGATGCTCATGCTCGCTCCCGGCTCAGGAGATATCGTTTTTCGATAGTAACGATAAACGATATGTCCTTGTCAAGGAAGCAGGGCGTTCAGAGGAAGGCGGCGCGGTCCGCTTCGGGGAGCCACTCGCGGGACGGGTCCAGCGGACGGTGGTTGCTCTGGATGTGGGCGACGAGCCGGCGCAGGGCCGGGTGCCGGTTGTGCTTGTGCCAGAGCAGTGAGAACGGGAACAGCGGCACGGGTTCGACGATGGGGATCTGGACGACGTCGGGATTCCAGGGGACGCGCACCCTCTCGCCGACGAAGGTGACGAGGTCGTCGGACGCGGCGATCCGTTCGACGCTGTGGTCCAGGCCGAAGTTGGGGCCGGACGGGTCGATGCCGACACCGAACGTGGAGCTGAAGATCCGGTAGAAGTCGGCCCACTCGCTCTCGCGCTCGTTGTTGTTCATCCACGCCGTCAGCCCCGCCAGGTCGGACATCGGGACCGACCGGCGGGTGGCGAGAGGATGGCGGCGGCCGACGAGGATGTGCATCGAGTCCAGGTAGGCGGGCGTGCACTCGATGTCCTCGGCGAGGCCCTCCTCGGATCCCGGCAGCCCCACGGCTCGGCAGAACACGGCGTCGACCGTACCGCTGGACAGTTCGGCGACCCGGTCGGTGAGGCCCGCCGAGGTGACGATGTCGATGGTCACGTCCGGGGACGCCTCATGGAACTCCCTGACCAGGTCCATCGGCGCGATGCGCGAGGCGAGCACGTCCACGCGGAGCCTGCGGTGCCGGGTGCGCAGCAGTTCCACCGCCTGGTCGGCGAGGCCGATCAGGGCCCGGGCGTGGGTGAGGAACGACGCGCCGTCCTCGGTCAGTTCGGCACCGCCGTGCGAGCGGCGGAACAGGGTCGTGCCGAGGTCGGACTCCAGTTTGGCGATCCGCTTGGAGATCGCCTGCTGGCTCACGCCGAGCCGTACCGCGGCCTCGCCGAAGTACCGGTCGTCGGCCACGGCGACGAACGCGCGGACCGCGCCGAGGTCCAGGTCCATCAGCTGCTCCTACACCTGTTGGTTGTGCCGTTGTGGGGTGTCGATTGTTGGACGTGCAGGCGTTCCTTCAGATCGAATACCGAAATCCGGAGACGGCACGGCACCTGCCGGAATTCGCAGACGGCACCTGCCGCAACCCGGGAGGCGACCCTGCCGGAATCCGGCGGCGACGGCGCGAAACCGAGGACACCCGTGCTGCCGGAACCCGGGGGGCGACCCTGCCGGGATCCGGCGGCGACGGCGCGAATCGGGAGACGACCCTACAACCGCGAGGAGTGGTGAGTGGATTCCTTCGCGCACCTGCATGTGCACACCGAGTACTCGATGCTGGACGGCGCCGCGAAGGTCGGCCCGCTGATGGACGAGGTGGCGCGGCAGGGGATGCCGGCCGTGGCGATGAGCGACCACGGCAACGTGCACGGGGCGTACGAGTTCCACCACGCGGCGGGCAGGGCGGGCGTCAAGCCGATCATCGGGATCGAGGCGTACCTCGCCCCGGCGTCGCGGCGCCATCGTGAGCCGGTGTTCTGGAGCGACAACCGCGCGCTGCGCAAGTCGAACGACGAGACGGGCCTGGGCGGTGACGTCTCCGGGCGCGGCCTCTACACCCATGTGACGATGTGGGCCGCCGACGCGCAAGGCCTGCGGAACCTGTTCCGGCTCCAGTCGCGCGCCTGGTTGGAGGGCCGGGCCGGCAAGTACCCGCGGATGGACGACGAGCTGCTGGCCGAGCACGGTACGGGCATCATCGCCACCACCGGATGCCCGTCCGGGGAGGTGCAGACGAGGCTCCGGCTCGGCCAGTACGCGGAGGCCGTCAAAGCGGCCGCCAGGTATCGGGACATCTTCGGCGAGGGCAACTACTTCCTGGAGCTGATGGACCACGGCCTGGCGATCGAACGCCGCGTACGCGAGGACCTGCTGCGGATCGGCAAGGAGCTCGGCCTGCCGCCGTTGGCCACCAACGACTCGCACTACGTGACCGAGTCCCAGGCAGGCGCGCATGACGCGTTGCTGTGCATCGGTACGGGCAAGCAGCTCGCGGACACGGAACGGTTCCGGTTCGGGGGCAGCGGCTACTACATCAAGACACCGCAGGAGATGCGGGCGATGTGGGACGCGGAGGTCCCGGACGCCTGCGACAACACGCTGCTGCTAGCCGAACGTGTCGGTGACTACGGCGAGGTGTTCGCGCATCGGGATCTGATGCCGAGGTTCCCCGTACCGGACGGCGAGACCGAGTCGTCCTGGCTGCGCAAGGAGACGCTGGACGGCGCGCGGCAGCGCTACAAGGGCGACCCGCCGCAGGCCACCCTCGACCGGATCGACTACGAGCTCTCGGTCATCGAGGACATGGGCTTTCCCGGCTACTTCCTCGTGGTCGCAGACATCTGCCGGTACGCACGCGCCAGCGGCATCGGCCTGGGCCCGGGACGCGGATCGGCCACCGGCTCGATGGTCGCGTACTGCACGGGGATCACCGAGCTGGACCCGATCGAGCACAAGTTGATCTTCGAGCGGTTCCTCAATCCCGAACGGATCACCATGCCGGACGTCGATCTGGACTTCGACGACCGGCGCCGGGAGGAGATGATCGACTACGTCACCCGCCGGTACGGGGCCGACCGGGTCTGCCAGATCGTCACGTTCGGAACGATCAAGGCCAAGGCGGCGGTCAAGGACTCCTGCCGGGTGCTGGGGCTGCCGTACGCGCTCGGCGACCGGATCACCAAGGCGTTCCCGGCGGCGGACGGCGGCAAGGAGATCCCGCTCGCCGCCGTCCACGAGACCGGCCATCCCCGGTACGGCGAGGCCGCGGAGCTGCGCCGGATGTACGAGGAGGAGCCCGAGGTCAAGCGGATCCTCGACACCGCCGCCGGCGTCGAGGGCCTCACCCGAGGGACGGGCGTGCACGCGGCCGGGGTGATCCTGTCCTCCGAACCGCTGCTCGACGTCCTCCCGCTGGCCCGGCCGAAGGCGGACGGCCCGGTGGTCACCGGTTTCCCGTTCACGCAGGCCGAGGAGATGGGCCTGCTGAAGATGGACTTCCTCGGCCTGCGCAACCTCACGGTCATCCACGACACGATCGCGGGCGTCAAGGCCAACAAGGGCGTCGACATCGACATCTCCGAAATACCGCTGGACGATCCCACGACCTATGAACTGCTGGCCCGCGCCGACACGCTCGGCGTCTTCCAGCTGGACGGCAGCGGAATGCGTGTGCTGCTGAAAATGATGCGGCCGACCGGCTTCACCGACATCGCCGCCGTGAACGCCCTGTACCGGCCCGGTCCGATGGAGATGAACGCGCACACCAATTACGCGCTCCGCAAGACCGGCAAGCAGAAGGTCGAGCCCATCCATCCCGAGCTGGCGGACGCCCTCGAACCGATCCTGGGCGACACGTACCACCTGGTCGTCTTCCAGGAGCAGGTCATGGCCATCGCGCAGCAGCTCGCCGGGTACTCGCTCGGCGGCGCCGACATGCTGCGCCGGGCGATGGGCAAGAAGAAGAAAGAGGTCCTGGACGCCGAATGGGGCAAGTTCTCGGCCGGAATGAGGGAACGCGGTTTCTCCGGCGAGGCCGTCAAAGCGGTCTGGGACGTCCTCGTACCGTTCAGCGGCTACGGCTTCAATAAATCGCACACCGCCGGGTACGGCCTCGTCTCGTACTGGACCGCCTACCTGAAGGCCAACCATCCCGCCGAATTTCTCGCCGCGCTTCTCACTTCCGTGGGGGACGACAAGGACAAGATGGCCGTCTACCTCTCCGATTGCCGCCGCCTCGGCATCAAGGTCCTGCCGCCGTGCCTCAACCAGAGCGCGCTCGACTTCGCCGCGGTGGGCGACGACATCCGATTCGGGCTGGGCGCGATCCGCAACGTCGGCGCCGGTGTGGTCGAGGCCATCGTCGCGACCCGTACCGGCAAAGGCCCCTACACCGGCTTCAACGACTTCCTCGCCAAGGTCCCCGCCGCCGTCTGCAACAAGCGCGTCATCGAGTCGCTGGCCAAGGCGGGCGCGTTCGACGGCCTGCGGCACGACCGCAAGGCCCTCGTCGCCGTCCACGAGCAGGCCGTCGACCTGGTCATCGACATCAAGCGCCACCAGGCCCACGGCCAGGACTCCCTATTCGGAGCGTCCACCGGAGCATCTGCCGGCCCGTCCACCGGCGCGTCCACGGACGGCACGAGCAGTGACGGCTTCGCGATCACCGTTCCCGAGGGCGAATGGGACAAGGCCACGCTGCTCGCCTACGAACGGGAGATGCTCGGCCTGTACGTGTCCGGCCATCCCCTCGACGGTACGGAACGGGTCCTGGAGGCCAACCGCGACCTCACCATCGCCGAACTCCTCGCGTCCGGGCGCAAGGACGGGCCGGTACGGGTGAGCGGCATCGTCTCCGGCCTCCAGCGCAAGGTCACCAAGCAGGGCCACCCGTGGGCGATCGTGAACCTCGAAGACCACGACGCCGCCGTGGAATGCCTGGTCTTCCCCAAGAGCTACCTGCTCTACGGCCAGGCACTGGCCGAGGACCAGGTGCTGTCCGTACGAGGCCGGGTCAACGTCCGGGACGAGACGACGAGCGTCTACGCCGAGGACGTCGCCGTCCTGGACGTCACTGTTCTGGACACCACTGGGGCGGCCGGCGGCGAGCCCGTGGTGATCACGGTGGCGGAGAGCAGGGTGACCGCACGGCTCGTCCAGGAACTGAAGCACATCCTGGCCGCCCACCCCGGCCCGTCCCCGGTGCACCTTCACCTGCGACGGCAAGGCCCCGGGGTGAAGGACGTCCTGTACGACCTGAGCTGGTTCCAGGTCCGGCCCGAACCCGCCTTCTACGGCGACATCAAGTCCCTGCTGGGCCCGAATTCGGTCAGCAGAACCTGACCCGCCGGGCCGCTCGGCCGAGCGAAGCGGCAGTAACTTGTGCAGGGGGCGACCGGCCGGCGGACGGGAGATCTCTGTGAACAAGCTTTCCCCGGCACTCACGCTCACCGGGCACGGCCTGGTCCTGCGCGAGTGGACGGACGACGACCTGACCACCCTGGTGGAGCTGTTCGACGACCCGGACATCGCCTCCCGCACGCCGCTGGCCTCGCCCTTCGACCTCGTGGCCGCGCGCGACTACCTGGACCGGGCCCGGCAGGCCCGCGCGGAGCTGCAGCGCGTCCAGTTGGCCATCACCACCGACGGGCACAAGGCCAAGGGCGAGGTGCAGCTCAACCTGGCCCGGAGCACCCTCAGCTATGGCGTCGGTTCCGCGTACCGAGGGCAAGGCCTGGCGTCGCGGGCCCTCCGGTTGATGATCGAGCACGCGCACAAGCCGCTCGGCTTCTCCCGGCTGATGCTGGAGATCGAGGCCGACAACCACCCCAGCATCGCGGTGGCCAGAGCGACCGGCTTCACCCTCACCGACGCCGCTCCCGACGTGGTGCAGGGCGAGCGCCGCAGCTACACCCTCTACACCTGGGCACTAAACCTCCCCTGATCCCCGGCCCCTTATCCCTGTGCCCCCGTGCTTTGGCCCGTGCCTTCGACCTCGCGTCGCACGATGCTCGCCAGGCCCAGCGTGATCCCGCCGACGAGGAGCGTGCCGATGCCGACCAGGCCGGCGCCGATCACCCAGAGGCCGTCGCCATCGTCCGACCAGTCCACGGCGGCGGCGACGGTCATGCCCACCGTCGCCCCGACCACGGCGGCCGCGGCCTGTCGGCGCCAGACGGCGATGCCGCCCATGACCGCGAGCACGAGGATGAGGCCGATCACCTGCCACGGCTCGTACGGGCCGGTCGAGTGGCCGTCGGGATGCACATCGCGCTGCTGGTCCCAGCCCAGCCACGCGAACCAGTTCAGCAGGGTCAGAGCGAGGCTCAGCAGCGCCGCCAGGACGTATTTCGTCATGCCCCGAGCCTCTCGCGGCGGCGCGCCAGCGCGGCAGAGCTCAGCTACTCAAGATCGCCTGAGTACGGTTGCTCAAAGGCTGCGGTGAAGGCCTCGCCGGACAGTGAACGGCGGATCCCGGCGGTGATGCGGTCGACATCGCCGCGTTCGGCGGCCGGCAGGGGCGCGCCGGCCGAGGCGCGGAGCGCGGCCGCGGCGCCGAGCAGGCGGGCGGCCTGGACGGCGTCGCTCTCCACTCCGGCGAGGCCCTCGTACGCGAGCGCGATGGCCCGGGGGTCGCCGATCCGGCGCGCGGCGGCGAGACCGTCCCGGTGCAGCGTACGGGCGGTTTCGCGGTCGCCGCGCTGCTCGGCGGCGAAGCCCAGTTCGGCGAGGACGAGCGGTAGCCCGGGCTCGCCGTCGACCTGCCGGATCCAGCCGAGCCACTTGCGCAGATGGGACTCGGCGGCCTCGGGACGGCCCTGGCGGCGGGCGGACAGGGCCAGGCCGACCTCGGCGAAATGCTCGGTGACCTTGTTGCCCTGCTCGATCGCCAGCCGCATCGCGCACCGGTGGTGCTCGTCGGCGGCCGCGAAATCCCCGTTCAGCAGCGAGATCCGGCCCATGCCGGAGAGACGGAGGGAGGCTTCGGTCCGCAGGCCGAGCTCCTCCGCCAGGCGCAGGCCGTCGCTGTGCAAGGCCATCGCGCGGGGGTAGTCGCCCGCGATCTCGGCGAGTTCGGCCAGGCTGTTGGTGGCCTTGAGGAGACCCCAGCGGTCGCCCAGCTCGCGGAACAAGGCTTCGCTCTCCGTCGCGTCACGGCGGACTGCGGCCAGGTCGCTGCGTGCGCGGCTGATGGTCGCCCGTACGGCGAGTGCGGCGGCGATCCCCCAGCGTTCGTCCTTGGCACGGAACTCGGCCAAGGCCTCTTCTATGAGATGTGCCGTGACGGACAGATCGCCGAAGCCGCGGTAGGCGAAGCCCAGTGTCCATTGGGCTCGGGCCGTCATTCCTGGGACGTTCCCCTGCGCGACGAGCGTGACCTCTTCGCGCGCCTGCGGGTCGGTGCCGTCGCAACCGAGCAGGGCGAATCCGGCCCGCCAGGCCCGTACGGCGGCCGTCTGACCAAGACCGAGTGCAAGGTCGAACGATCGGCGCCCCTCGGACAGGCGCCCGCGCAGGAACCAGTACCAGGCGAGCGCGTTCACCAGGCGCAGGGCAAGGTCGGATTCCTGGAGTTGCACGGCCGTTTCCAGGGCGGCGCGATGGTTCGCCGCATCCTGGTCCAGGCGTTCCAGCCACGCGCGCTGATCGTGCCCGTAGAGGTGGGGCTCGGCACGTTCGGCTAGGGCGACGTGCAGCTGTACGTAGCGCCGCCGGATCTCCTCGGCCTCGCCCGCCTCCTCAAGCCGTTCCATGCAGTAGGCCCGCACGGACTCCAGGAGGCGGTAGCGCGGACCGTCGGTCATGACGACGAGTGAACGGTCCACGAGGCGAGCCAACGCATCGAACACGTCCAAGCCAGGCTCGGCACCAACATGCTGGCCACGTTCAGCACACACGCCCAAGCCAGGCTCGGCACCAACATGTTGGCCAGGTTCAGCACACACGTCCAAGCCAGATTCAGCGCACGCGTCCAAGCCAGGTCCTGCGGAAACCTCTTCAGCGGCTTCCAGCGTGCAGCCGCCCGCGTGCACCGCCAGGCGGCGCAGGACGATCCGTTCGCGCTCGGACAGCGGCTCCCAGCTCCAGTCGATCACCGCGCGGAGCGTGCGCTGGCGGGCCGGGGCGTCGCGGGCACCGGAGGTCAGCAGGCGGAACCGGTCGTCGAGGCGCCGGGCCAGCTCGTGGACGCCGAGAGCCCGCACGCGGGTCGCGGCCAGCTCCAGCGCGAGGGGGATGCCGTCGAGGCTGCGGCAGATGGCCATGACGGCGTCGACGTTGTCCGGTCCCACCGTGAATCCCGGTGCGGCGGAGGCGGCGCGTGCCGCGAACAGCCGGACGGCACTGGAACGTTCCGCCGCGTCCAAATCCAGTGGCGGTACGGTCCACAGCGCCTCACCGGCAATGCCGATGGGCTCCTGGCTGGTCGCCAGGACGCGCAGGCCAGGCGCGGTGCGCAGGAGCATCCCACACAGCTCCGCCACCTGTTCCACGACGTGCTCGCAGTTGTCGAGCAGCAGAAGCAGCCGACGGTCGCGGAGGGCGGACGCGAGCCGTTCGGCGGGCTCGGCACGGGAACCGGCCAGGGACGCGTCGTCCCGTACGCCGACGGCCGTGGACACGACGTCCACCAGGGCATCGGTCGCCGAGGCGCGGTCGAGACCGGCCAGCTCCACCAGCCACACCTCGCCATTGGCGTCGCGAGCGGCTTCCAGCGCGAGCCGCGTCTTGCCCACTCCGCCCGGGCCGGTCAACGTCACCAGGCGGGCGGTCTCCAGCAGTGACCGCACCTCGGCCACAGCTTCCGACCGGCCGATCAGATCGGTCACGCCGGCCGGAAGGTTGGAACGCACCGTGTCCTGGCGAAGGATGGCCTCATGGACGGCGACGAGTTCGGGGCCGGGGTCCAGACCGAGGTCCTCGGCAAGGCGTTCTCTTAGGTCGGCGTAGGAGGCGAGAGCCTCGGTCTGCCTTCCGGCCCGGTAGAGGGCCTGCAGCTGTACGGCCCGTAGCCGTTCGCGCAAGGGGTGCCGCTCCACCAGGTCGCTGAGCTCACCGGCCAGTTCGCCATGCTCGCCCAGCGCGAGCCGTACCTCCGCGTGCTCTTCCCGTACGACGAGGCGCTCTTCCTCCAGCCGAGCCACCGCGACGCGGACGAATTCCTCATCCGCGAAGTCCTCGTACGCCGATCCACCCCGCCACAACGACAGCGCCTCGGCGAAAAGCCCGGCCTTGGCTCGCGCGTCTCTCGTGGCGCGCGCGCTTGCCACCAGGCTGTGCCAGCGCTCCGCGTCCACAGCCTGTGGATCGACAGCCTGTGGGTCCACAGCCTGTGGGTCCACACGGAGCAGGTAGCCCGGCGGTTGGGACACCACGAGGGCGCGGGCACCACGCTCCGCCTGTTCCAGTACGCGGCGTAGCTGCGAGACCCGTGTCTGGAGGGTGCCGACCGGATTCTGCGGCAGGCGCTCGCCGCCCCACAGGTCCTCGATCAACCGGTCGGCCGGTACGGGACGCCCCTCGTGGACGAGCAGATCGGCCAGCAAGGCCCGAACCTTCAGTTCGGGCACCTTCACCAGGGTGCCCTCGTCCGTCCACACGGCCAGTGGACCGAGCACCCCGAATCGCATGGGCGCAGGCTAGCCGACCTACAGCGGACCTAAAGGAAGCCCAAAGCCGCCAACAGCACTGTTGGGCCATGACTACAGCGAAGACCCGCGAAATCCAGCTCGTGTCCCGTCCCGTCGGGGAGCCCCGCCCGGAGGACTTCTCCCTCGTCGAGACCGAAACCCCCGCACTCGCCCCAGGGCAGATCCTGGTCCGCAACACCTGGATGTCGGTCGACCCGTACATGCGGGGCCGGATGGACGAAGGCACCTCCCTCATCCTGCCCGCCTTCGAGCTCGGCGCCCCGCTGAACGGCGCGGCGGTCGGCGACGTCATCGAGTCCCGGGCGGACGGCGTCCCGATCGGCGCGACCGTCGTGCACTTCCTGGGCTGGCGGGAGCACGCCGTCCTGGATGCCGCCGAAGCCACCGTCATCGACACCTCCCTTGCGCCCGCCCCCACCTACCTCGGCCCGCTCGGCACGACCGGTCTCACCGCGTACGCCGCCCTGACCGACATCACCCCCGTCCGGGAAGGGGACGTGGTGTTCGTGTCCGCCGCCGCCGGGGCTGTCGGCAGTGTCGCCGGGCAGCTCGCCCGCAAGCTGGGCGCGGCCAAGGTGATCGGCTCGGCCGGCGGAACGGACAAGGCACGGCACCTGGTGGACGCCTTCGGGTACGACATCGGCCTCGACTACCGCGCCGAGCCCCTTGCCGAGCAGCTCGCCAAGGCCGCTCCCGACGGGATCGACCTGTATGTGGACAACGTGGGAGGCGACCACCTGGAAGCGGCGCTGGAGGCCCTGCGCCCGGGCGGCCGCGCGGTGCTCATCGGAGCCATCAGCGGCTACAACGCCACCGACCCCATCCCGGGCCCCGCCAACCTGTTCAGGATCGTCGAGAGGCGGCTCACGCTGCGCGGCATCCAGGTGAGCGAGTACCTCGGCCTGTTCCCCGAGTTCATCGGGCGCGCCGCCGGATGGCTCGCGGACGGGAGCCTGCGCGCGGAGGAGACCGTGGTCGACGGCATCGAGCAGGCGCCCGCCGCGCTGATCGGCGTCCTGCGCGGCGCCAACACCGGCAAGATGCTCGTCCGGCTGGACTGACCGGCTGGACTGACCGGCTGGACTTCCGACCGGTCTCTGGCCGCGTCCAAGATCAACTAGGTTGGTGCGCCAAGCCCCGCTTGTCCTGGCGGCTCCGGCTGTCCTGGCGGATCCGCTCGTCATGGCAGGTAGGAAGGGAAACGCAGGGCAACGTACGGATTCCGAACCAACCGAACGATGGACGCGGCCACCGCCGGTCCGCTAGAGGTACGTGTTATGACCGCTTTGCTACTCGGGCCCCTCCTCCGGCACGTGAGCGACCGCACCGCCACCATCTGGGTGGAGACCGATCGCCCGTGCGAGGTGCGCGTCACGGGCGACGGGCACGGGGTGGACGCCACGGCCAGGACGTTCACCGCCCACGGCCACCACTACGCGCTCGTCGAGATCGGCGGGCTGGAGCCGGGCGCCCGGATCCCGTACGCGGTCGACCTCGACGGCGAGCGGGTGTGGCCGGAGCCCGGCTCCCGCTTCCCCGCCCCGCTGCTCAGGACGATGGACGCCGCGGGCGCGGTGCGGATCTCGTTCGGCTCCTGCCGACGCTCGCCCGACCGGGCCTCGCTGCACGGGCTGGACACGCTGACCGCGTTCGCGAACCGGCTCGCGAGCGCCGATGACGGTGCCGAAACCGAGTGGCCGGACGTGCTGCTCATGGTCGGCGACCAGATCTACGCCGACGAGCTGGGCGAGGAGATGCAGGCGTACCTCGCCGAGCGCCGCGAATCGAACGTGGAACCCGTCGGTGAGGTCGCCGACTACGAGGAGTACACCCACCTCTACAAGCTGGCCTGGAACGAGGACCCGGCGGTGCGGTGGCTGCTGTCCACGGTGCCGACGTTCACCATCTTCGACGACCACGACATCCGCGACGACTGGAACACCTCGTACGCGTGGCGGCAGGAGATGTGGGCGCAGCCCTGGTGGCGCGCCCGGATCACCGGCGGCATCGGCTCGTACTGGATCTACCAGCACCTGGGGAACCTCTCGCCGGAGGAGCGCGCGACCGACCCGATCTACGAGGCGGTACTCGCCGCCTCGGCCGACGGCGGCGACGCCGGGAAGATCCTGGACGAGTTCGCCGAGCGGGCCGACAAGGAACCGGCCACGACCCGGTGGAGCTACGCGCACGACTGGGGCGGCACGCGGCTGATCGTCGTCGACAGCCGGTGCTCGCGGCTGCTGACCGCCGACCGGCGCGGGATGCTGGACGACGAGGAGTTCCGCTGGCTGGACGAGCAGTGCCAGGGCGGCATGGAGCATCTGCTGATCGCCAGTTCGCTGCCGTACCTGCTGCCGCGCGCCATCCACCACGCCGAGACCTGGAACGAGGCGATGGCCGGGGGCGCCTGGGGCAAGCAGGGCGGCAAACTGGCCGAGAAACTGCGCCAAGGCGCCGATCTTGAACACTGGGCGGCGTTCGACCAATCGTTCCGCGCCGTGGCCGAGGACGTCCTCGCGGTGGCGCGCGGGGAACGCGGTAAGGCTCCCAAGAGCATTTCGTTCCTGTCCGGCGACATTCACTACTCGTATCTGGCGCGGGTGAAGGCGCCCGATACGCAGACGCCGATCTCCCAGGTGGTGTGCTCGCCGCTGCGCAACCCACTGATCGGCAAGTTCAAGCTGGCCAACCGGATCGCGTGCTCACGGGGCGTGCCCGGACCGTTCCGGCTGCTGGCCCGGCTGGCCAAGGTGCCGCCGGCGCCGCTGAAGTGGCGGATCACCGAGGGGCCGTGGTTCGACAACGCCATCGCGACGGTCACGCTGTCAGGCCCGCAGTGCCGCGTCCGGTGGGAATCCCCGCGTTCCGACACGTCCCTGGAAGAGATCGGCAGCGCCCGTGTTTGCGGGTGAGTGCGGGTGAGGCGCGGACGTGAAACGGAATGATTTAAGCCGGAGTGTGCCGGACCGACCCCGGAGCGTTATTGCACGTGCAGGGCTGAACCCCGCAGCCGATTGTTCCCGTAAAAATTCACGACGACCCATTATGGACGGGCCGGAACGGCTGGTAGCGTCCGCGCTGACCGCTCCAGGCCACGGGCTCGCGCTACGACCTCGGCCAAAGGCGTCGCCGAATTCGCGGGCACGGATCACTCGCGCTGGGCTAAGTGTCATGAAAGAGTGGCGAATCGCCGTATTGGCCTACGGGGCTAACGGGCTTCACTACGCTATGGAAGTCCGGGGTCTTTTCCCGGCCCGCGTCCCCCGGCAGCAGGAAGGGGAGGCCGCCAGTCGATGGTCATCCCTCGCGACCCTGATCGAGGAGTGGGCTTCCCGAGGTCCCGTGTTGAGGAAGGGCGATGTCCCATGGATCGCTGCGCGCTGTTCGTAGACGCCGGCTACCTGCTGGCCGACGGCGCCATGGCGGTGCACGGCACCCGCCATAGGGAGACCGTCTCGTGGGACTTCGGCGGGCTGCTGCAACTGCTCGGCACCCTCGCCCGCGAACGCACCGGCATGCCCCTGCTGCGCTGCTACTGGTACGAGTCCACGGTCGAGGGCCGGCGCGCCCCCGAGCATGAGGCGCTCGCCGACCTGCCCGGCCTGAAACTGCGGCTCGGCCGCACCCGCCCCGGGCGCCGCGAGGGCGTCGACAACGAGATCCACCGCGACCTGATGGCGCTGGCCCGCAACGGCGCCCTGGCCGACGCGGTCGTGGTCAGCGGCGACGAGGACCTCACCCAGGTCGTGATCGACGCCCAGGACTTCGGCGTACGGGTCACGGTCGTGCACGTCACCGTGGACGGCAACTGGACGGTCTCCCGCGCGCTCCGCCAGGAATGCGACGACCTGATCGAGATCGGCTCCGGCGACCTGCGGCCGTACGTCAACCTGCTGGCCGGCGCCGACACCTCCGGCGGCTCGTCCCCCTCGCCGCTGTCCAACGGCCACGGCACGGGCAACACCATCGGCACCCTGCAGACGACGGGCCCGCTCAGCAGCCCGCCGCCGGCCTCCCCCCTCACCGGCCCGCCCCCGTCCCCGCCGTCGCTCGCCGGGCCGTCCCCGTCCAGCACCGGCTCGCAGCCGCCCCTGGGCTCCAGCTTCAGTTCCGGGACGACGTCCGGATACGACAGCGGCTACGGGACGAACTACGACTCGGGCTCGTCCTCCGGTTACGGCTCCGGGAGCGGTTACGGCTCTGGCTCCAACGGCTCCGCTCCCGCCCTGGGCAGCGGCTCGTCCTCCCCAGGGAACGGCTCCGCACCCAGCTACGGCAACGGCTCGTCGCCTAGCTATGGCAACGGTTCCGAGCCCAGCTACGGCAACGGCGCTGCGCCGAGCTACGGCAACGGCACGGCGCCCAGCTATGGCAACAGCTCTGGCTATGGCAGCGATCCGTCCCCCAGTTACGGGAACGGCTCGTCGCCGAGCTACGGCAACGGCTCGTCCCCGTCCATGGGGAACGGGTCCCTCAACGGCTCCGGCCTGGGCACCGGCGGATCCGACCTGCCCCGCAGGAACGGCAACGGCGGTTCCGTCCCCTCGCAGGCGCCTCCGCTGCACGCAGCCCCCACGCCCGGCCCGTCCAACACGGGTCCATCCAACACGGGTCCATCCAGCACGGGTCCGATCAACTCCGGGCCCTCCCTCACCGGTCCGGCGACCTCGGCGCCCCCGTCGCACGGCTCGGGCCCGCATTACCTGCCGACCTCACCCGTACAGCCGCCCTCGCAGCCCCCGCCCGCGCCCTCGCACGGCCCGTACACCGGCCCCCAGCAGATCGCGCCGATCCCCGCGCAGCAGAACTCGCCGTCGCTCTCCGACGCGGTCAAGGCGGCGCACCAGGAGGGCCAGGACTTCGGCGAGTCGGTGGCCCGCGACGCTCCGGCGCTGTGGCTGGAGGCGGTTCTCGCCCGCAAGCCGCGGATGCCCTCCGACCTGGAGGCGCGGCTGCTCCAGGGTTCCTCGCTGCCCATCGACTTCCTGCTGCACGACGAGGTCAGGCACGCGCTGCGGCGCGGATTCTGGGACGCCCTCGAACGTTCCCGCAGGTGATCACGGTGCGCCGCCCTCGTACGCGTAGGTAATTCACGATCCTCCTCGATTCACCCGCTTCGCTCGCCGGGCGGCGGGTAGCGTTGAACCGTGACGCATGTGACGGAAGACGATCTCGACGACCTGGAGTTCGACACCCTGCGCACGGGCGATCACATCTCGGCGGCACGACGGCTCAGCGAGCTCGCCGAGACGGTGTCCGGCGGGGTGTCGCGGGCCAACGTGCTGCTCCGCGCGGGCGAGCAGTGGCAGCACGCCGGCGACCACGCCCGGGCCGCCGAGGTCTACCGCTCGGCCATCCAGGACGGTGGTGAGACCTACGGCGATCCGCGCGCCTACCTGGCCGACGCGCTCTTCGAGCTCGACCAGGCCGACGAGGCCCGGAAGCTGATCGAGCAGATCCGCGCCGACAAGCCCCGCGACCCCGAGGTCTACCGGGCCGTCGCCGAGGTGTTGTACGCCCAGGGCGACGCCATCGGAGCCCACGATTGGGCCACCGCGGGCGCCGACGTGGTCCTGGCCCTGCGCGACCGGGCGGTCGGCATCGGCGCCGGCACCGACAGCACCCCCGAGGACGACGAGGAGCCGTTCGCCCCCGGCCCCGACGACGTCGCGCTGGCCGAGGACAGCCTGGAGGCGCTGCTCCGCCTGCGCTACCGCGCCCGCGTCGACCTCGGCCGCAAGGAAGACGACTACGACGCCCTCCTCGACGACCTGCTCAAGAACGACGCCTGACCCTGCCGCCCTGCTTCCGTTGACTCGTGGCGTGTTCGCCCTGGCACCGCCGGCGGGAGGCGAACACGCCACGAGTCAACCGCCGGGCACGCCGGTGAACGTGGGTGGATACGCGGCTAGAGCAGGGCGATGCGTTCGGCCAAGGTGGGCGCTGACAGTTCTCGCCCGTGACACCACTGGCTAGAGCAGCGCGATGATCTCGGCTAGGACGGGCGCTGACAGTTCTCGCCCGTGACACCACTGGCTAGAGCAGCGCGATGATCTCGGCTAGGACGGGCGCTGACAGTTCCTGCTCGATCACTGGCCAGCCGCGCAGGCGTGCTTCTCGTACGGAACGGTCGGCGGCTTCGGCGGGCTCGGCCGCGGAGGTGCGCAGGTAGCCGCAGGGGGCCTCGGGCCAGTCGGGCGGCACCGCGACCTCGGGCGCGGCGTGGTCGTGCAGGCCGGCGGTACGCGGGAACGCGGCGTCGATGAAGACATATCCGCTGATCTTGCGATGCGCCGCCCGCTGCGCGAGCGCGATCGCCGGCAGCAGCGGACCCGCGCCGCCGTGCGCGACCAGCACGAGCGGCTCTGAGGGGACGGCTGCCGCGATCTCCAGGCTGGCGCGTGCCACGTACCGCATTCCGGCCTCGGCGGGCACGTCCGGCGCGATGACGTCCGGCCCGGCCGTGCGCAGCGCCTCGGGCAGGTCGCCCCAGTCGCTGGAACGGCCGTGCGGGGCATGCAGCAGAACGAGCGTTCCGGGGGTCACGTCACCTCCAGATCACCACGCTACATAGGGTTGCGGGCGTGAGCGAACGTGATGACCTGCTGCAGGAGATCAAGTCCAAGGCCGTGGTGCACGGCGACTTCGTGCTGTCGTCCGGGAAGCGCGCCACCTGGTACGTGGACCTGCGCCGGGTGACGCTGGACGCCGTCGCGGCGCCGCTGGTCGGCCGGGTGATGCTGGAGGCCACCGCGGACCTGGACTACGAGGCCGTCGGCGGGCTCACCCTGGGCGCCGACCCGGTCGCGGCCGCGATGCTGCACGCCGCGGCCGCGCAGGGGCGCGCGCTGGACGCGTTCGTGGTCCGCAAGGCGGGCAAGGCGCACGGCTTGCAGCGCCGCATCGAGGGCCCGGACGTCGCGGGCCGGCGGGTCCTGGCCGTGGAGGACACCTCCACGACCGGCGGCTCGGTGCTGACGGCGGTGGAGGCACTGCGCGAGGCGGGGGCCGAGGTCGTCGGCGTGGCCACGATCGTGGAACGGGGCGCGGCGGAGCGCATCGCGGCGGAGGGACTGGTGTACCGCCATCCGTTCACCGTCGACGACCTCAATGTGACCTGATCGATACGCGATCCCTCAGCGGATTCGCGGCGGGCGGTCGGTGGACGTTCAGCGGACGTACAGCGGAGGTTCGGCCGGGGGTCAGTGTTCAGGGACGAACCAGTCGGCCGGCGTTCAGGGATGAACCGGCCGGTCAGGGTTTGGGGACGACTCAGTCGGCCTGCGTTCAGGGTTGAACCGGCCGGTCAGCGTTTGGGGACGAACCACTCGCCCCGGACACCGTCCGGCTTGCGTTCCTGGGTCTTGCCGTAGATGACGACATCCAGCGAGCCGCCGTTGTTGGCGACCACGGCGAGGGGAGCCTGGTCGTACTGGCGGCCCTCGCCGGTACGCAGGACGCCTTGCTGGAGCACGTCACCGGTGCCGGTGACGCGCACGTAGACCTGGGTGGGCGCGCCGGTAACGCGGATGACCAGTGGAACCCCCGATGTGCCGGTGGTCTGGGCCGAACGCGTCGCAGAGGGGGTCGCTGACGCGCTGGCCTTGGGTTCCGCCCCGCCAGGATCCGTGGACGCGGCAGTGCCCGCCGGCCCGGGATCGTTCGAGCTGGAGGTCAGCGCATTCACCAGCGCCATGCCGCCTACGACCAGAAGCGCTAAAGCGAGCACCACGGCGACGACCGCGATCAGGATGCGCGCGAGACCCCGAGGGTCCGACCGATGACGTCCCACATGGGGAGGTTAGCGATAACTGTCACCGCTGAGCGACGGACGTGACTCTTCAGAGGCATTCTTATTCGTACCGTTGCCCGAGGAACCCCGTCCGCGCAGCATCTCCCGGGCGATCGGGATGACCGACAGCACCAGGATGATCGCTACGCCGGGCAGGATGTAGGCCTCGATGTTGGGGACCTTGGTCCCCAGGAAGTGGCCCAGGAGGAACAGCGAATCGGTCCACACGACCGCGCCGATCGCGTTCCAGACGAAGAACCTGCGGGCCGACATGCCGCAGATGCCGGCGAGCGGGTTGAGGAACGTCCGCACGATCGGGATGAAGCGGGCCAGCACGACGGCCTTGGCCGGGCCGAAGCGCTCGAAGTAGTACTCGGCCTTCTCCACCCACTCCTTGCGGAAGATGCGGGAGTCGGGCCGCTCGAAGAGCCTGCGGCCGTACTTGGCGCCGAGCCAGTGCCCGAGCTGGGCGCCGAGGATGGCCGCGATGGGCCCGCCGACCAGCAGCCAGGGCAGCGACAGCGGCTGGAACTCCTGGCCGTTGATGGTCGACACCGCGGTGAGGATGCCCGCCGTGAACAGCAGCGAGTCACCCGGCAGGATGCATCCGAAGAGCAGCCCGGTCTCCGCGAAGATGATGGCGATCACGCCGATCGTCGCGAACGTGCCGAACAGCTGCAGCCATGCGGTCGGGTGCAGCCACTCGGTGATGTCAAGGGAAATCAGCGTGAGATCCACCATGCGAGCGTACCTGCCGGAACGGCCTTGGTCCGTGGTAATGGACCGCCGATGGGCCGATCGGCGGCCAGTCCCGGCCGCGGGCCGTCCGACCCGCCGGGCTTGTATGCGTTTCTAGGCCACATTCCGGAACGCTCCAGCACATCCGGACAAGCCGGGGGCGTCCGGCCCGTCACGGGTCACTGAGCGCCGCGTACCGGCACGCCCACGCTTCCCCGGGGGCTGGGCGGGCACTCCTTCAGGGAAGTCCGAGATACTGACCGCTGGACGGCATGCCCTGCCCGGACCTCGCGTTCTCCCGGCCCGCCCGGAACGCGCTGGTCGGGGCGCACCGCCCGGCGGGACGCCGGCGGCACCGCTGCGTGAGAAAGGACGCTGATCATGCCCATCGCAACGCCCGAGGTCTACGCGGAGATGCTCGACCGGGCCAAGCAGGACGGGTTCGCCTACCCCGCGATCAACGTGACCTCGAGCCAGACGCTGAACGCGGCACTGCGCGGTTTCGCGGACGCCGAGAGCGACGGCATCGTCCAGGTCTCCACCGGGGGCGCCGAGTACCTGTCCGGCGCCTCGGTCAAGGACATGGTCGTGGGCTCGGCCGCGCTGGCCGAGTACGCCCGGGTGGTGGCCGAGAAGTACTCGGTCAACATCGCCCTGCACACCGACCACTGCCCCAAGGACAAGCTCGACGGCTTCATGCGGCCGCTGATCAAGATCTCCCAGGAGCGGGTGGCGCGCGGCGAGCAGCCGCTGTTCCAGTCGCACATGTGGGACGGCTCGGCCGTACCGCTGGAGGAGAACCTGCAGATCGCCGCCGAGCTGCTGGACGAGTGCGCCAAGGCCAACATCATCATGGAGATGGAGATCGGGGTCGTCGGCGGCGAGGAGGACGGCGTCGCCAACGAGATCAACGAGAAGCTCTACACGACGCCGGGCGACGCCCTTGCCACCGCCGAGGCGGTCGGCGTGGGCGAGCGGGGCCGCTACATCCTGGCCGCGACGTTCGGCAACGTACACGGCGTCTACAAGCCGGGCTCGGTCAAGCTGCGTCCCGAGGTGCTCAAGGACATCCAGGACGCGGTCGGCGCCGAGCACGGCAAGGACAAGCCGTTCGACCTGGTCTTCCACGGCGGCTCCGGCTCCACGCTGGAGGAGATCCGGGAGGCGGTGTCGTACGGCGTGATCAAGATGAACATCGACACCGACACCCAGTACGCCTTCACCCGCCCGATCGCCGAGCACATGTTCCGCAACTACGACGGCGTGCTCAAGATCGACGGCGAGGTCGGCAACAAGAAGCAGTACGACCCGCGCTCGTACGGCAAGGCCGGCGAGGCCAACATGGCGGCCCGCATCGTGCAGGCCTGCGAGAACCTGCTCTCCGCCGGCAAGAAGATCAAGTAATAGATCGAGCGGCGCACCACTCCGTCCCGCCCCGGTCCCGCTCTCGCGCGGGGCCGGGGTGGTGCGTTGTGTGACACAACCCAGGTAGGCTCGGCCTCGTGGCGCTGCCCCGCACCTACGACTCCCAGAACTGCTCGATCGCCCGCTCCTTGGAGGTCGTCGGCGATCGCTGGACGCTGCTGGTCATCCGCAGCGCGTTCGAAGGCGTGCGCCGGTTCGACGACTTCCAGGACGCGCTCGGCGTCGCCCGCAACGTGCTCACCGACCGGCTCATCCGGCTGTGCGACGAGGGCATCCTGCGGCGGGTCCGCTACCAGGAGCGTCCCGACCGCTTCGAGTACCGCCTCACCCGCAAGGGCGTCGAACTCTGGCCGGTCATCATGACCCTGCTGAAGTGGGGCGACCGCCACTACGCCCCCGGTGGCCCGCCCCTGCTCGTCGGGCACGCCGGCTGCCCCGGCCTGCTCACCGACCGGCTGACCTGCGATCACTGCGGCGCGGTACTGGAGCCGGACCAGGTCGAGCCGCGCCCCGGCCCCGGCGCTCTGGACATCTGACCGTGCGGTACGTCTGACCGTACGGTTTCCCTTTACCCGCAAGGTAGTTGCTTCACGCAACGCACTGATGTGCAATGGGTTGCATGAAGCAACTCGAAGGGGCCGACGGCGTCCCCGCAGAAGCCCTGCCCGCAGAGATCCTGCACACAGAGTCCCTGCCCGCAGAGATCCTGCTCAGTGACGTCCGCATCCGCCCGTACGCGATCGACGACGGCGACCGGCTCCGGCGGATGTCCGGAGGGCTGTCCAGGAAAAGCCTCTACACCCGGTTCTTCTCGGGTACGCCGCGGATCCCCGAGGCGTACGTGACCGCCCTGCGGATGCTCGACCACTGGGACCGGGAGGCGATGGTGGCGCTGCTGGACGGGGAGATGATCGGCGTCGCCGAGTACATCCGGGACCGCCACCGGCCTTGGCGTGCCGAGCTGGCCGTGCTGATCGCCGATCCCTGGCAGCGGCGCGGCCTGGCCCGCCGGCTGGTGACCTGTCTCGCCCCGCTGGCCGAGCGGCGCGGCATCACCGGCTTCGACGCGGAGGTGATCCTGGAGAACCGGGACGCCATGGTGGCGATCCGCCACGGCTGGCCCGCCGCCCGCCCCGGCAGCCAGGACGGGGCGGCGCACTACAGCCTGCCCCTCCCGCTGCCCACGCCCGCCGTACCGGCGCCCGCCCGGGCCCTCGGATGACCCGCACGCTGGACCAACAGCAAGGACCCGGGTTGCCGTCGTACCGGCGGGCCCACTTACGATGACCCGCATGACCCAGAATCTGCTCGGCGGCCCGCCCCCGACCGAACTGCCGGAGAACGTCGAGGCCCGCGAGGCCCTCGACGCCGGCGTGGACCCGGTCGAGGTGGCCGCCCGCCACCCGGAGTACCCGGGCGCGTGGGCCGCGCTTGCGGATCGCGCCTTCGCCGCCGGTGCCGTGATCGAGTCGTACGCGTACGCGCGGACCGGCTACCACCGAGCACTCGACCAGCTGCGCCGAGCGGGCTGGAAGGGGCACGGCCCCGTGCCCTGGGAGCATGAGCCCAACCGCGGCTTCCTGCGCGCCCTGCACGCCCTGGGCCGCGCCGCCGCCGCGATCGGCGAGGACCACGAGGCCGAGCGCTGCAGGACCTTCCTGCGCGACAGCAGCCCGGCCGCCGCGGACGCCCTCAACGGCAGCGGCGGCTAGACGGCGGCGCCCGCGAACCAGGACCTGTTTCCAAGTGGCTCAGCCACCGCGCGAGCGCGTTACCTGGCCGGGTCTTTGGAAACACAGCTCCCTCGCGATCGACAGGGCGGCCCGGGTGGCCGGCACGACCCGGGCCTCGCCGAACCGGGCGAGCGCCGCCCCCGCCGCACGGCCTGACGCCGCCCGCTCACACCGCCGTCCGCACGCCGTGAGCAGGGCTTCGGGGACCGCTCCGGTTTCCTTGGCGGGCCGGTACGGGTACGATTTGATCGCAAGAGGCCCCTTCGCACTTGCGATCAGGGGCCTTCGTCGTGGGAGAGGGTGTACGGCATGCCGGCGATCGTTCTGGTCGGGGCTCAGTGGGGGGACGAGGGCAAGGGCAAGGCCACCGACCTGCTGGGTGGTGACGTCGACTACGTCGTGCGCTACCAGGGTGGCAACAACGCCGGCCACACGGTGGTGATCGGTGACAAGAGCTATGCCCTGCACCTGCTGCCCTCGGGAGTGCTCTCACCGGACGTGGTGCCGGTCATCGGCAACGGCGTGGTGATCGACCCGGCCGTGCTGCTGCAGGAGATCGACGGGCTCAAGAACCGCGGGATCGGCTGCGACCGGCTGCTGATCTCGTCCAACGCGCATTTGATCATGCCGCACCACCGGGCCCTGGACAAGGTCACCGAGCGGTACCTCGGCAAGGCCAGGATCGGCACCACCGGGCGCGGCATCGGCCCGGCCTACGCCGACAAGATCAACCGGATGGGCGTCCGGGTCCAGGACCTGTTCGACGCCAACATCCTCACCCAGAAGCTCGATCTGGCGCTGCGCGAGAAGAACCAGGTCCTCACCAAGGTCTACAACCGGCGCCGGATCGACACCGGGCCGATCGTCCAGGAGTACCTGGCGTACGGCGAGCGGCTGCGGCCGTACGTCGCCGACACCACGCTGGTGCTCAACCAGGCCCTCGCCGAGGACAAGGTCGTCCTCCTGGAGGGCGCGCAGGGCACGCTGCTGGACATCGACCACGGCACGTACCCGTTCGTGACGTCGTCCAGCCCTACCGCCGGCGGCGCCTGCGTGGGCTCCGGGGTCGCCCCGACGAAGATCACCAAGGTGATCGGGATCCTCAAGGCGTACACCACCCGCGTCGGCTCGGGACCGTTCCCGACCGAGCTGCTGGACGAGTGGGGCGAGTTCCTGCGCAAGACCGGCGGCGAGTACGGCGTGACCACCGGCCGCGACCGCCGCTGCGGCTGGTTCGACGCGGTCATCGCCCGCTACGCGACCCGCGTCAACGGCGTCACCGACTACTTCCTCACCAAGCTGGACGTGCTGTCGGGCCTGGAGCGGGTGCCGGTCTGCGTCGCGTACGACGTCGACGGCGTGCGCCATGACGAGCTGCCGGCCTCGCAGACCGAGTTCCACCACGCCAAGCCGATCCTGGAGTACCTGGACGGCTGGCAGGAGGACATCACCGGCGCCGAGACCTTCGACGACCTCCCCAAGAACGCGCAGCGCTACGTCCGCGCGCTCGAGGAGATGTCGGGCGCCCAGATCTCCGCCATCGGCGTGGGCCCGGGCCGCACCCAGACGCTGGCGCTGCGCTCCCTCATCTGAGCCGTTCCCGCCCGGCCCGTTCGCACCGGGCCCACGGGACACCGCACCGAACGTTGGGGACTTCGACCACAGAAGTCCCTAACGTTCGGTGGTTTCTCACCCGTCGTCCATAAGTCGTTCGGCAACTGGTTGTAGCGTTCCAGCCGTGACTTTCACCGGGGCCACCGTCGAAGTGCACGGACACCGGGGGGCACGGGGGCTCCGACCGGAGAACACCCTGCCCGGTTTCGCCCACGCGCTGGCGCTCGGCGTCCACGCGGTCGAGTTCGACGTGGGGCTGAGCTCGGACGATGTCGTCATCCTCAGCCACGACCAGGTGCTGTCGCCGGTGACCACCACCGACACCGGCCCGGTACTGGCCGGCGACCCGCGCTTCCCGTACGTCGGCAAGGCGCTCAGGGACCTGACGCTCGCGCAGATCAGGACCGTGGACGCCGGGACCAGGCGGCCGGGCGGCGCCGACGATGAGTTCGTCCTCACCCAGCTGCAGCTGCCCGGTACGCCGCTGCCGACGCTGGCCGAGGTCTGCGCCCTGCTCAGCGCCGTTCCGGACGTGACGCTCGCGATCGAGCTCAAGACCGATCCCGGCTGGCGCGACCAGGAGATCACCCGCTTCACGGCGGAGGTCGCCGAGGTACTGGCCGCGTTCGGGCTGACCCCGCGCAGCCGGCTGCTGGCGTTCGACTGGCGGGTCCTGGTGGAGGCGCGCCGGTACGCGCCGGAGGCGGGCCGGGTGGCCCTGGTCGAACGGGCGACGACGGGCGCGGGGACGCGCTGGCTGGCGGGCCTCGGGCACGCGGATCCGGCCGGCGCCGCGCTCGACATCGGCGCCACCTCGCTGTCCCCCGAGATCACGATGGCCACCCCTGAACTGGTCGAACGGGCCCAGGGCCTGGCGCTTCCGGTGTCGGTGTGGACGGTCAACGAGCCGTCCGAGATGGCGCGGTACGTCGGTTACGGCGTCGACGCGATCGTCACCGACTACCCCGACCGGCTCCGCGGCGTCCTCACCGACCACGGCCTGCCGGTCCCCACGCCGTACCCCGACGTCCTGTCCATGCAGACCTGACCGCCGTACAGGCCCGGTTGACTCGTGGCGTGTTCGCCCCTTCAGGCGGCGAAGCAGGCGAACACGCCACGAGTCAACGTGGCCGGGGGGTCAGAGCCAGCCGTTGCGGCGGAAGCCGCGGTAGAGCGAGAAGCAGGCCAGCGCGATCACGCAGAGGATCATCGGGTAGCCGAACCGCCACTGGGTCTCGGGCATGAAGGTGAAGTTCATCCCGTAGATCCCGGCGATCGCGGTGGGCACCATGAAGAGCGCGCCCCAGGCCGAGATCTTCCGCATGTCCTTGTTGTCGGCCACCGTCACCTGCGTCATGTGCGCCTGCAGGATCGGGTTGAGCAGCTCGTCGTACGCCTCGACCTGCTCGCGGACGCGGGTCAGGTGGTCCTCGACGTCGCGCAGGTACTCCTTGATCTCGGCCGGGACGAACCGCCGCCCGCCGAGGTTGCGCAGCGGCCCGGCCAGCGGCCCGACCGCCCGCTTGAGCTGGATGACCTCGCGCTTGAGCCGGTAGATGCGGCGCGACTCGTCGGTGCGCTCGGGGGAGAACACCGCCTCCTCGACCTCGTCGATGTCCTCCTGCACGGCGTCGGCGACGCAGACGTAACCGTCCACGACCCGGTCGGCGATCGCGTGCACCACGGCCGCCGGGCCCAGGCTCAGCCGTTCCGGGTCGCGTTCCAGCCGCTCGCGGACCGAGCCCAGCTCGCCGTGCGCGCCGTGCCGTACGGTCACCACGAAGTCCGGTCCGGCGAAGACCATGAGCTCGCCGGTCTCCACGACCTCGGGGCCGTTCGGCTCCTTGCGCACGTAGCCGACGGTCTTCATCACCAGGAAGTTGACGTCGTCGTACCGCTCCAGCTTGGGCCGCTGGTGCGCGTGGATGGCGTCCTCCACCGCGAGCGGGTGCAGCCCGAAGACCTCGGCCAGCTCGGTCAGCTCGGCGGCGGACGGCTCGTGCAGGCCGACCCAGACGAAGCCGGCGCTGCCGTTCTCGGCCGCGGTCAGCTCACCGTCGCGGATGAGCCGTACGGCGTCGGCGACGGTCTCCGTACAGACGCGGTGCCCGTCGATGTAGGCGGCCCAGTCGAGGACGGCGGTGTCGCGGTGCCGCAGCACGGACTGCGCGGAGTGAGGGCGGCCGCGCGACTTGAACAGCGACCTGGTCGCGCGTCCCGGGCGAACTCGTGTCATGGCCATGAGGAGCTGCTCCTAACCCGCCGGCCGTACACGCGCCGCGACGCGCTCGACCCAGGGTCAGCGTGGGGAGCGCGCGAGTGCGTCGGCCGGGCGCCGGATAGAGGCGGACGGATGGACAGTCCGGTTCGGACTGTGAGGGATATCCGGCGTACTGCAAGGTTCACCAGGAATCATCCCGACCACCTCCTCTCGCTCCTCGGTCTCATGACCATGAGACTGGCGCCACGGGCTCTGCCGCCCGAGTTCGCCGCCCAAAAGCTACTCAGGCCCCAAAACCGCTCAGGCCCATAAGAAAAGCCACTCAGGCCCATAAGAACGGCCCGTTCAAGCCGTGCGCAGCCTAGCAGCCGACACTAAAAGCTAACCGAAGTTCAGGACGTCCGGGACTTGACACGGGTTCACGGCGGCGCGGTGTGGCGGTGGTCACTCGGGGCCAGGGCGTCGGCCAGGCGTCGACCCTGCCTGGCCGGATAGGCTCCCCGCGTGCGAGTTCTTGTTCTTGGATCCGGCGGCCGCGAGCACGCGCTCGCGCGCGCCCTGCATCGCGACCCCGGCGTCACCGCCCTGCACTGCGCCCCCGGCAACCCGGGCACCGCGCCGTTCGCCGAGAACCACCAGCTGGACCCGGCGGATCCGACGGCCGTGGTCGAGCTGGCCGGGCGGCTCCGGGTGGAACTCGTCGTCGTCGGCCCGGAGGCACCGCTGATCGAGGGCGTCGGCGACGCACTCGGCCGGGCCGGGATCCCCTGCTTCGGCCCCGACCGCGAGGCCGCCAGGATCGAGGGCTCCAAGGCGTTCGCCAAGGACATCATGGCCGCGGCCGGCGTCCCGACCGCCGCCGCGCGGGTCTGCGAGACCAGTGACGAGGTCCAGGAGGCCCTGGACGCGTTCGGCCCGCCGTACGTGGTGAAGGACGACGGTCTCGCCGCCGGCAAGGGCGTCGTGGTGACCGAGAACCGCGCCGAGGCCGCCGAGCACGCCGCCGCGTGCGGCCGCGTGGTCATCGAGGAGTTCCTGGACGGCCCGGAGGTGTCGCTGTTCGCGCTGTGCGACGGCAACACCGCGATCCCGCTGATGCCCGCGCAGGACTTCAAGCGCGCGTACGACGGCGGCGAGGGCCCCAACACCGGCGGCATGGGCGCGTACACGCCGCTCCACTGGGCGCCCCCCGGCTTCGTGGACGAGGTCATGGCCTCGGTCGTGCAGCCTGCGGTGGACGAGTTGCGGCGCCGTGAGGCCCCGTACGTGGGGGTCCTGTACGCGGGGCTCGCGCTGACGCAGCAGGGCGTGCGGGTCGTGGAGTTCAACGCGCGCTTCGGCGACCCCGAGACGCAGGTCGTCCTGGACCGGCTCGCCTCACCGCTCGCCCCGCTGCTCCAGGCGTGCGCGATCGGCGGCCTCGACCCGGCGTACCGTCCCGAATGGCACGAGGGCGCGGCCGTGAGCGTCGTGGTCGCCGCCGAGGGCTATCCGGCGAATCCGGTCAAGGGCGACGTCATCGAGGGCCTGGAAGCCGCCGACGAGGTGCCGGGCGCGTACGTGCTGCATGCCGGCACCAAGCGTGACGCGGAGGGCCGGCTGGTCGCCAACGGCGGCCGGGTGCTCAACGTCGTCGGCTCCGGCCCCGATCTCGCCGCCGCCCGTGCCGCCGCGTACGAGGCCGTGAGCCGGATCACGCTGCGCGGCTCCCACCACCGCACCGACATCGCCCAGGCCGCCGCCGAGTCCTGAGGCGCCCTCCTGACCTGCCCCTGCCCGCGCCGTGCAGTCCTGACCCGAGCCGTGCGCTCGACTTGGCCGATCCTCCCGCGGAGTCGTGACCTGGGCCGTACCCGTACGGCGAGCCCGGGGCCCGAGCAGCCGACGCGACCTGGGAGAATCGTCGGGTGATCGAGCGCTACACACTTCCGGAGATGGGCCGCGTCTGGAGTGACGCGCACAAATACGAGCTTTGGTGCCAGGTCGAGACCCTCGTGGTCGAGGCTCACGCCGAGGCGGGCACGATCCCGGCGGAGGTGGTGGAGCCCGTTCGGAACGCGGCCCCGCCAACGCCGGAGGCCGTGCACGAGATCGAGGCGGTCACCCAGCATGACGTGATCGCGTTCCTGTCGGCCTGGGCGGACAACACCGAGCCGCGCGAGGCGGCCCGGTTCGTCCACTTCGGCATGACGTCCTCGGACCTGCTCGACACCGCGCTGGCCGTCCAGCTCGTCGAGGCCACCGACATCCTGCTGGCCAAGGCCGACACGCTGGTCGGCACGCTGCGCGACCACGCCCTGGAGCACCGCGCCACCCTGCGCGTCGGCCGTACGCACGGCATCCACGGCGAGCCGGACGTGTGGGGGCACCGGGTCGCCGACTTCGCGTTCGCGATGGCCCGCTCGCGGGACCGGCTGCGCCGCGCCCGCGCGGCCGTCGGCGTGATGGCGATCTCCGGCGCGGTCGGCACGTACTCCAACATCGACCCGGCGATCGAGCGCCATGTGGCCGACCGGCTGGGGCTGAGCTGCGCGGACGTGTCCACCCAGGTGGTGATCCGGGACGGCATGAGCGAGTGGGTGTCCGCGCTCGCGATCATGGCCACGGTGTGCGAGGCGATCGCGCTGGAGGTACGGCACGGGCAGCGCACCGAGGTCCGCGAGCTGTGGGAGCCGTTCGGCAAGGGCCAGAAGGGCTCCTCGGCCATGCCGCACAAGAAGAACCCGATCATCTCCGAGCGGCTGGCCGGGATGGCGCGGATCGTGCGAGCGCAGATCGTCCCGGTGCTGGAGGGCATCCCGCTCTGGCACGAGCGCGACATCTCGCACTCCTCGACCGAGCGGATCGCGCTGCCGGACGCGTCGATCGCGCTGGACTACATGCTCAACCTCACCAACCGGCTGATGTCGGGCCTGGTGGTGGACGCCGACCGGATGAAGGCGAACCTGGAGTCCACCGGCGGCCTGATCTACACCTCGACGGTTCTGCTGGAGCTGGTCGAGGCGGGCATGTCGCGCGACGACGAGGCGTACCCGCTCGTCCAGAAGGCCGCGATGGAGACCTGGCGGACCGGGGAGCCGTTCCGCGAGACTCTGCGCAAGCACGCCGCCGAAGCGGGCCTGAGCCTCGCCGAGGAGCGGCTGGACACGGTCTGCCGCCCCGAGCGGTTCGTCGAGCGCCTCGGCCCGGTGTTCGACCGCCTCGCCGCGCTGACGTAGAGCCTTACGAGGAGCACGCATGCCGGGGAAGTTGACCGAACTCAACGTCTACCCGCTGAAGAGCGGCGGCGGCACGCCCCTGCGTACGGCCGAGCTGCTGCCCACCGGGCTCCGGTACGACCGCGAGTTCATGCTGGTCGGCCCGGAAGGCCGGTTCCTGACGCAGCGCGACCACGCGGAGATGGCGCTGCTGCGCCCGGTGTACGACGGGGACGTCCTCACCGTGGACGTCCCCGGCCGCGAGCCGCTCACTCACAAGCCCGTGGATGACGGCCCGGTGCGGGACGTGGTCGTGCACCGGTCGGAGTGCCAGGGCGTCGACCAGGGCGACGAGGCGGCCGGATGGTTCGCGGACTTCCTCGGCGCCGAGTGCCGGCTGGTGCGCTTCACCGGGCGGCGGCCGACCTCGCGCGGCGGCGGCGAGGTGACGTTCGCCGACGGCTACCCGCTGCTGGTGATCTCGGCCGAGTCGCTGGCCGACCTGAACGAGCGCCTGGCCGGCGGACCGGATGCGCCGCTGCGGACGGTCCCGGCCGAGTCCCCGGCCGCCCCGAACGGAGCGGCCCGCGGGCTGGAGGGGCCACTCCCGATGAACCGGTTCCGGCCCAGTCTGGTGGTCGAGGGGCTGGGCGCGTACGGCGAGGACCGGGTGCGGCTGCTGCGGATCGGCGACACCGTGATCGAGATGGTCAAGGCGTGCGCCCGCTGCGTGATCACCACCACCGACCAGGACACCGGCGAGCGCGGCCGCGAGCCGCTGCGCACGCTCGCCTCGTACCGCGCCATCGACCGGGGCCTGCGCTTCGGCCAGAACGCGGTACCCCGAACGACCGGCACGCTGACCGTGGGCGACCCCGTAGAGATCATCGAGGCCGCGGCCACCATCGGTTGACTCGTGGCGTGTTCGTTCGATCGCCGCCCTGGAGAGGCGAACATGCCACGAGTCAACGGGCTTAGCCGATGACCTCGCCGGTCTCGTTGCCGTACTGGTCGCGCATCCGGGTCGGGACGATCTCGACGGCCAGGCCCGGCAGGGACGGGACGGGCGTCCGGCCGGACTCGGAACGGATCGCGCCGAGCAGGCCGTCCAGGGCACCCTCGGGCACGCCGATCTTGAGCACGCCGTTCTCGCGCGCCAGCGAGAAGCCGTCGGCCGGCTCGAAGCACAGCGTCATGTCGTCGGCGACCACGTAGAGCTCGCGGCCGTACGGCAGCCGGCCGCTCAGCGACTGGCGGATCATCGGCGCCTGCAGGGCCCCGAGCCGCAGCACGGTGGTGCCGTCCGGCTCGTCGGCCCAGCCCGCCGTGGTGACGTAGAGCATGCCGCTGCTGGACCCCTCGCGCTCGACACCGGCCTGGACGGCGGCGGCCACCTCCGGGTCGGCCAGCAGCGAGCCGCGGTCGATGTCGGTGACGAAGAGCGGGATGCGCGGCTCCAGGATCTCCAGCATGGAGCCGGCGTTCCACTGCCGCGCCGCCTCGTACTCCTCCCGGGCCAGCCCGACGACCTGCAGGAACTCCAGCCGGCCGTTCGGCGTGGAGATCGCGCCGAGCTCGGGGTCGGTGGCGAACACCACGGCCTGGATCTCCGAGTCGGCGCGGTCGGCCGCGATCGGGCCGTTGGCGTCCATGTGGTGCCCGGCCTCGAAGTGGTTGCCGGAGGAGAAGACGTACCTGCCGAGGTTCTGCAGCAGGTTGGCGGCCCAGACCGGCGGGGTCTCCTCGGCCGGGTCGCGGGCCAGCCGGAAGGTGAACTCGAAGCCCCAGCCGGACTCCTCCGGGTCGCCGTCCTCGGCCTTGCCGTACAGCTCGCTCATGCCGTACGAGATGTAGTGCCAGTGCGGCACCGGCTCGGTACGGGCGTGGACGCTGATGCCGTCGAGCGGGTCGCGACCGCCCAGGCTCCACTTGAGCAGCGTGCCCCAGTGGTACGGCTTGGTGTCGCCGTAGATCCGCTCCAGGGCGCCGTTGATGGCCTGCCAGCCGGGCGCCTCGTCGTCCAGTTCGTCCTCTGGACCGAACGGCTCGACGGGGGGTTCGGTGGGTGTTTCATCCATGGACGTTCACCCTAGAGATGATCGCGCCGATTCGTGCGCGGATGGCATGGTACGGGCCCGCCCGGACGGAAGACCTGGGGAGAACGCGAACTTCTGGGCACTTTGCACGGTCATAGAGACCGGGCCCACGCCACCCGGCGCGCTCAGCACTTCGCACCTTCTTCCCGGTGGTTTACTGGACACGTTGGAGGCTCTCGGCCCTCGCGACGACCCGCCGTTCCGGTACGGACGGACGGGCGCACGGCCCGCAGCGGGCAGCCAGTCCAGTTGATCTCGCGGGATCGAATCCGCAGTCAGCAGCAGACAGCAGTCAAAGGAGTCATACGGCATGAGCATGGGCCACGAGGTTCGCTACCGCGTGCGCGGGGGCCGGCAGCTGAACGGCACCGTCTTCATCCAGGGCGCCAAGAACGCCGTCCTGCCGATGATCGGTGCCTCGCTGATGGCGGCCAAGGGCCGGACGGTCCTGCGGAACGTTCCGATCATCGAGGACGTGCGCCGCGCGGTGGAACTCGCGCAGGCGATCGGGGCCAAGGCGGAGCTGCACGAGGCCGAGCGCACCCTGGTGATCGACGCCTCCACGTTGAACAGCCCGGTGCTGCCGGCCGACATCGCCGCCCGGTTCCGCGGCTCGTTCCTGTTCGTGCCGGCGCTGCTGCACCGGCTCGGCGAGGCCGTGATCGAGGGCGTCGGCGGGTGCAACCTGGGCAGCCGCAACCTGGACTTCCACTACAACGGGTTCAAGCGGCTCGGCGCGACGGTCACCGAGCAGATGGGCGACAACGGCAACGGGCAGATCCACATCAAGGCCGGGGATCTGCGCGGCGGCACGCTGTACTGCGATACCCCCTCGCACACCGGCACCGAGAACCTGATCATGGCGGCGGCGATGGCCCGCGGCACCACGCTGATCAAGAACGCGGCGCTGGAGCCCGAGGTGCTGGACAACATCGCGCTGCTGCAGGCGATGGGCGCCAAGATCAGCGGCGGCGGCACCGGCTTCATCACCGTCGAGGGCGTCGGCGGCCTGACGGCCGTCGAGCACACCGTGATGCCGGACCGGATCGACACCGGGGTGTTCGTGATGGCCGCTGCGATCACCGGCGGCGACCTCAGCCTGGTGGGCGCCAACCTGGAGCACCTCGGGGTGGCCGGCGACAAGCTTGAGCAGATGGGGCTGGAGTTCCACCAGCAGGGCGCCGTGCTGCAGGTACGGCGCGAGCGCGGGCTGCGCCCGATCAACGTGATCACCGACGAGTATCCGGGCTTCGCCACCGACCTGCAGTCGCCGATCATGGCGCTGTCCTGCCTGGCCGACGGCCCCTCCTACATCTACGAGCGGATCTTCGACGGCCGGTTCAAGCTGGCCGACGAGCTGTGCAAGATGGGCGCCGACATCGACGTGGACGGCAACCGCGCCAAGGTCAACGGCCCCAACCGGCTGCACGGCGCCGAGGTCGAGGCGCACGACCTGCGCTGCGGCAGCGCGCTGGTGCTGGCCGGGCTGGCCGCCGAGGGCGAGACGACCATCACCTCCGCCTACTACCTCGACCGCGGGCACGCGCACACCGCCGAGCGGCTGTCCCAGCTCGGCGCCGACATCACCCGCGAGACGTTCTGATCCCACGGCGGCCGGCCCATGGTGGTCGGCTCGTGGGTGGCCGCGCCGTGGGGGAGCCCGCGTCCCGGAAGATCATCAACGTGACCTCTGACACGATTTCTGACACCGTTTCCTGACAGTCGCCTGACGCTTCGCCCCGCGGCCCGGTCCCTCTCGGACCGGGCCGCGGGGTTTTCTGCTGGCCGAACCTGGACATTCCGGCCCGGGCGGGACGCCGGCCGTACGGCGCGTACCGGAGCGGCCGCCCGTTTCGGCGGACGCGTGACCGGCGAGAACGGCCGCGAAACCTTGCCGCGAGGCGGATCGCTCGTCCTGGCAGGGCCTCCGGCGACAGGACGGTCGATTTTCGGCCGAGGCGTAAACCGATCGGACACCGCAGGGGTCTCTTCAGTGCGCATCAGTGCCACATGCGGCTTCTCGCGGTGATTTCGGGTCTTGTTTTTCCACTTCGGACATCCGAAGATGCAGGATCAAGTCTGTCCGATTGGTGACAAATTACTGACTAGGGGGTCCCGTAGGTTACTTTTTGGCCGCACTCTTGATTCGATTTCGCGTCTGGGCGTCACACATCGTCGCCCTGACCCGATCTGCCCACTGAGGAACGAATCGCGGGATTGCGGTGCAGGGTCAGAAGGCAGGGGCGACAAGCCATGAGTCAACCGTTGGGCGGAGCGTGCGCGAACGCATGTCCGGGGCCGGGCCCCCACCAAGAGGATGGTCGGGAAGCGAGCGATCACCGATGACGACCACCAGACCGGGGTCGGTGACCCCCGATCTCACGATCGGCGTGGTCGGTCCGCATGACCTCGTCGAACGGGTCATGCTGATGGGGCATGGCCCCACACCGGTACCGAGTCGGCTGGTAGCGGCCGCGTACCGGGACGAACAGGAGGCGGCCGACAAGGTCGTACGGCTGGGCTCGGGGGTGGACGTGTGCCTCTTCGCCAGCCCGGTCCCGTACGACTTCGCCCGCAAGGCGGGCGTGCTGACGATGCCGGCCACCTACGTACCGCTGAACGGCGCCGCCCTGCAGGGCGCGCTGCTGCGGGCCTCCCTGGACGAGCGGTTCGATCCGGGCCGGGTGAGCATCGACGTGCTCGGCCGCGCCGAGGTCGAGGAGGCGTACGCGGAGATCAGCCTGGGCACCGACCAGGTCCATCTGCGCGAGGAGGCCGCCGGGCCCGGCACGCTGGCCGCGTTCCACGAGCGCCTGTGGCGCCGCGGCGCGACCACCGTCGCGATGACGTGCGTGCACGCCACCGCGGAACGGATGGAGATGGCCGGCGTACCGACCATCCGGGTCCGTCCCACCGGCGCGGCGATCCGCAGCTCGCTGCAGACGGCGGCGCTGCTGGGCGCGCACCACCGGCTGGAGGAGTCGCAGCTGGTGGTCGTTTTGGTCGACGTGCCGACGCTGCGCGAGACACCACGCCGGGTCACCCCGCGCTACTGGCGCGACGAGCTCAAGCTGGCGCTGCACCGCGTGCTGCTCCAGGAGGCGCACCGGATGAACGCGTCGGTGTGGCCGCTGGACGACCACAGCTACCTGGTCATCGCCACCCGGGGCTCGGTCACCGCCGGTACCGAGGGCTTCCGTACGCCGCCGTTCGTGGAACGGGTCCGCGAGGAGCTGGGCCTGGCCATCGAGGTCGGCATCGGGATGGGCCGTACGGCGCACGAGGCCGAGACGCACGCCCGCGCCGCGCTGGCACGCTCGCAGAGCTCGCAGCGTGCCCAGGGCTTCGCTCTGGACCGTGACGGACGTGCCCTCGTGCCCGCGCCGCGCACGCCCCCGCGCGCGCAGCCGCAGGTCAAGCCCAAGGGCCTGGAGATCCTCGCGCGGCTCGCCGACAAGCTCGGCGACCAGGAGCAACCGCTGATCGTGGACGCGGAGAACGCCGGCAAGATGCTCGGCGTGACGCCTCGTACCGCCCGGCGCCTGCTCCGGACCCTGGTCGAGGAGGGCCTCGCCTGGCCGCTGCCGCCCAACCGGACCCCGCAGCCGGGCCGGCCGCGCCAGCTCTACCGGCTCATCGTCGAGAAGCTGGGGCCCAAGGCGGGCACCTGACGGCACCGCCCCCGGGCACCGACCTGCCCGGGGAGCCGGCGGCCGGACCCGGTCACGCCTGCCCGATCGGCCGGCCGGTACGCGCCGTACCCTCGAAAGGGAGCGGGTGAGTTCTCACCCCCTGGCCCTGGGGGCAGGGCATGAAGCAGAAGTCCGCCGACCGCCTGCGCATCGCGGCCGCCGCCGGCGCCGCCGCTCTGGTGCTGGGCTCCGGAGTCGCCGTGTCGGCCATCGTGGGCTACGAGCCGATCCGCAGGCACGCTCCAGCCCTTCTCAGGCTGTCTCCGAGCCCCGTCCCGGCCCCGAGCGTCACTCCGGCCCCGGCCGAGACCGACGCGGGCACTCCGCCGGTCGTGGCGCCCCAGACGACGGCTCCCACGCCCAGCCGTACGTCCAAGCCACCGAAGCCTGACCCTCGCCCGGCACCGACGACCCCGGCTCCAGGCACGAGCGCTCCCACGACACCGCCGGCCGACCCGCCCACCACACCACCGGTGGATCCGCCGACGACCCCGCCGGTCGATCCGCCGACGGACCCGCCCGATCCCGGCGGCGGGACGGGCTGAACTCAGTTCCTGATTCCGGCGGTACGGGCTGGCTCAGTTCCTGGTCCCGGGGGACAGCCGACCTCAGTTGCGGTGCGGGTAGGCCTTGGCCACGGCGAGGAAGGCCTCGTTCTCCTCGGGCGAGCCGATCGAGACCCGGACGCCTTCGCCGGCGAACGGCCGCACGCTGACGCCCTGCGCGTCGCACGAGGCGGAGAAGTCCAGGGTGCGCTCTCCGAGCCGCAGCCAGACGAAGTTGGCCTCGCTCGGCGGTACGGTCCAGCCGTCCGCCAGCAGCGCGTTGTGGACGCGCTCGCGCTCCTTCACGGTGTGCTCCACGCGGGCGAGGAGCTCGCCCGTGGCGGCCAGCGAGGCGACCCCGGCCGCCTGCACGATGGAGTTGACGCTGAACGGCAGGTACGACTTGCGAATCGCCTCGGCCACTTCAGGGTGACCCACCATGTAACCCACGCGCAGGCCCGCGAGGCCGTAGGCCTTGGAGAAGGTACGCAGGACGACCAGGTTGGGGCGGCCGCCATAGAGCGTGAGGCCGTCGGGAACGTCGGCGTCGCGGATGTACTCGCGGTACGCCTCGTCCAGGACCACCAGGCACTCGGCCGGCACCCGGTCCAGGAACGCCTCCAGCTCGGCACGCCGTACGGCCGTACCGGTCGGGTTGTTCGGGTTGCACAGGAAGACCAGGCGCGTCCGCTCCGTGATGGCGTCGGCCATGGCGGACAGGTCGTGCGTCTCGTCCCGAAGGGGCACCTGTACGGCGGTGGCACCCGAGAGGGCCACCAGGATCGGGTACGCCTCGAACGAGCGCCAGGCGTACACCACCTCGGCACCGGGCTCCGCGACGGCCTCCAGGAGCATCTGGGTGACGCCGACCGACCCGCAGCCGACCGCGATGTGGTCGGCGGGAACGCCGTGGTGGGCGGCGATCGCCTCGATGAGGGCGGTGCAGTTGTTGTCGGGGTAGCGATTGACGCGCTGGGCGGCCTCGGTGATGGCCTCCAGTACGGAGGGAAGCGGACCCTGCGGCGACTCGTTCGACGACAGCTTGAACGAGCGCCCCTCGGGCGACACCACGACCTTGCCGGGCTTGTAGGCCTGGAACCGGTCGAGTACGGAGCGGAAGCGGGGGGTGGTTGCTTCGGACACCGTTGTCCTCCTCGTTCTCTGTTCTCTGGGTGCGCATCCCAAGCTTCGGGTGCGCGCCCCAAGCCTACGGAGTCCCGCCCGGTCAGGAGGAGGGCGACGTCCCCCGGCGCATCATCCAGCAGATGGTGACGATCCGGACGAACTCCCAATCGTGCGTACTGTCCGGCCACCACCCGCGCCGGAAGGCCTCCTCGGCGAACGAGTGCAGGTAGTCCATCAGCGCGGCCGGTTCCGGCGACGCGCGGTCAGGCCCCGTCACCAGATCGCGGACCGCGGCCGCGTGCTGATCGACGGCGGCCGCCAGGGCCGGGGAACCGGCCATCTCCTCGATCCCCGCCTCGCCGATGTCACGGACGAGTATCCCCAGCACTTCCGACAAATCGCCATCCATGGATAACCACGCTAGCAATCCCGAAAAGGTGCACTGACCGGGTCAAGTACTGAATCGTTCCAGGTCAGGCGCAGCCCCGGGGCCGCAGCATCGGCGGGCGCAACTGCTCGGCACCGCCCCTGCTGTAGAGCCGGGCCGGACGCCCGCCGTCCCGCGTCGTCGTCCGTCCCGTCGGCACCAGGAACCGGTCGGCCCCGGTGACCTTCCGATGGAAATTGCGGGGATCGAGCTCGGTTCCCCAGACGATCTCGTACACCCGGCGCAGCTCCGCCACGGTGAACTCCGCCGGGCAGAACGCCGCCGCCAGCGAGGTGTACTCCAGCTTCGCCCTGGCCCGCTCCATGCCATCACCCAGAATGCGCCGGTGGTCGAACGCGGCACTGTCCCGGTTCCTGAGGTCGTCCACCGCCGTCCACAGCACCTGCGCCCGGCTGGACGCGGGCAGATCAGGCGCCAACCCCAGATAGGCGACGCTCACCACCCGCTGCCGGGGATCGCGATCCGGATACCCGTAGGTCGCCAGCTGCTCCAGGTGGATCCGTACATCCGCCAGCCCCGCCCGCTCGGCCATCAGCCGCGACGCCGCCACCGGAAGGTCCTCGTCCAGCTGGATGAACCCGCCGGGCAACGACCAGCACCCGTCGTACGGTGCCCGGTCCCGCCGCCACATCAGCGCGCTGAGCCGCTGCTCGCGCACGGTGAGGACGACCAGATCGACGGAGACGGCAAGGCGCGGCACGGACATGCCCATCACCCTATGGCGCAGAATCAGTGTGGGGGGCGACCTCCTTGCACCCCGCAAGGGGCTCCGCCCCCTTGACCCCCGAAAAGCCGAACCGCCCGGCCCGAAGGGTTCGGGACGGGCGGGGCGGTACGGGATTGCGGGTCAGTCGTTGTCCGGGTCTGTTTCTGGCTTCGCGGGGGCCGTCACCGGGACGGATTCGGCGGGGGCGAGGCCGTTGGCCGGCTTGCCGTTCGGGGCGCCGTTGGGCGAGCCGGCCTGGCCGGCCAGCAGGGAACGGGCCAGGCCGAGGCCGGTCCCGCCGAGGGTGAGGGCCTTGGCCAGCATCTCCTCGACGCCCTGGGCGCCGTTCAGCACGATCATGTTGTCCACGTTGCCGAACACGCCGGCACCGGCCTCGACGATCTCCGGCCAGTTCTCGGCGAGCTGCTGGGCGATGATCGCCTCGGTGTTCTCGGCCAGCGCCTGTCCCCTGGCCTTGATCGCATCGGCCTCGGCCAGGCCCTTGAGGCGGGTGGCGTCGGCCTGGGCCTCACCCATCAGCCGGATGGCCTCGGACTCGCGCTGGGCCTTGAGCTGGACCTCGGTGGCCGCGGCCTGGGCGTAGGAGATGCGCTCCTCGCGCTCGGCCTCGGCCAGCTTGACCTGCTCGTACGCCTTGGCGTCGGCCGGCTTGCGGACCTCGCTCTCCAGCCGCCGCTCGGTCCGCTCGGCCTCCAGCTCGGCGTTGCGGGTCTCGCGCTGGATGACCTCCTGGCGGGCCAGCTGCTCGGCCTGCTTGACCTGGCCGTCGTACTCGGCCTTCTTCATCTCGGTCTCACGGATCACCGAGGCCTTCTGCCGCTCGGTCTCCTGCTCGCGCTGGGTGGCCTCCTGGTCGCGCTCGGCCTCGGCGATCCGGGCGGACGCGGCGACCTTGGCGGCGTGCGGCCGGCCCAGGTTGGTGATGTAGCCGGTCTCGTCGTCGATCTCCTGTATCTGCAGCGAGTCGACGACCAGGCCGAGCTTGCTCATCTCGTCGGCGGCCGAGCTGCGCGTCTCGCTGGTCAGCCGCTCGCGGTTGAGGATCAGGTCCTCGACGGTCAGGTTGCCGATGATCGAACGCAGATGGCCGGTGAACAGCTCGTGGATGGCGTCGTCCATGGAGTCCTGCTGCTCCAGGAACCGCCGGGCGGCGTTGGCGATGGAGACGAAGTCGTCGCCCACCTTGTAGATGACCACGCCGCGGACCTTGACCGGGATGCCCTGCTGGGTGACGCAGTTGACCTCGAGGTGCCCGGCGCGGCTGTCCAGCCGGAGCCGGCGCGACACCTGGAAGCCGGGCAGCACGGAGGTGCCCTTACCGGTCACGATCTTGAAGCCGAGGCTGTCGATGCCGTCGATCGGCTTGGATCTGGCCCCGAGCCCCGAGATGATCAGCGCTTCGTTCGGTTCGGCCACCCGCCAGACCATCTTGAAGATGATGATCAGTACGATGACGGCGACGACCGCCGCGATCGCGATTGCGACAACGGGCATACGGCCTCCTCGGGGGCTGGGGGCGGTCCGATGCCATGGGGCTCCGGATCGGAACACCGTTGATGGTGTCCCTATGATGCGCTAAACCGCGTTCCGGTTCCCTTTTGTACGGTCTGGGGTGGTGGCCGGATCGTGCCCCGTCACCGGTTCAGACCAGTGCCTGCGCCACGTAGACCGTACGGGGTGGATGGTATTCGACGACCACCACGATCGTGCCCTGCGTGAACTCGTCGCGCGGATCGGACGGATGCGCGTAGAACGCCTCCACCCCGCCGCGGATCGGGATCATGACCTCCCCGACGAGACCGGGTCCGATCCTCCCGGTCACCCGGCCTTCCTTGCCGATCAAGGGCTCCCCCGCTCGCTCACATGCGCCGATGAACGCGTACGCGGCGGCCAGGCCGGGCGTGCGCGCCAGTAGGGGAACGGTATCCGTTCGGAGAGACGGCCCGCGAGTGCGGTCAGGGCAGGATCCGCTGGGCCTGCGCGTCGGCCTGCCTGGCCAGCTGCTCGGCCTCGGCCCTGGTGGCGTTGGGGCCGATGAGGCTGACGGTGGCGAGGTAGCGGCGCCCGTGCAGGACCACGTACCAGGTCTTCATGGTCGAGTCGCCGCTGCGGGTCGCGACCCCGACCGTACGGGAGCCCTCGCCGATCGCGCCGGGCGGCGACTCGACCACCCGGTGCTCGGACCACTTGCCGCCGACCTTGGCCTTGAACGTGGTGCAGGCCTCCGGGACCCGGGTCTCCACATGCTTCTCGGCGGCGTCCGCGGGCATCGCCATGAGCGTCTCGGTGACTGTCTGCCCGTTGCCCTTGCTGAACGAGGCGATGGCCGCGGGGGCGCTCTTGTCCAGCGCTGGCCCGCCCGGGGTACCGCCCGCCTTGCCGGCGCAGTTCGGCTTGTCCAGGGTGACCTGGCGCTGCAGCTGGTCGAAGTTCTGGACGACCTTCATCGCTCCGTACTCGCCGGCCTCGGGCTCACCGGCCCGCTTGTACCCGGTCGGCTCTCCGAGGAGTGCCTGCCGGAGCTGGTCGGAGGTGTAGGCGGTCCCGGCCAGCGCGGCCCGTCCCGTCGACTTCACCTGCTGCGTCTTCGCGCCGTCCTCACCGCCGCCGCATGCGGCCAGCGAGGTGGCGGTCACCGTCAAGAACATCGCCGTGCAAAGGAGCCTGTGCGCCATGCCTGGTGACACTACGGCGGCCATGGCCGCATCAGGCGAGGGCGACACGCCCTTTCCCCAAGTCAGGCGATGGATTCAGACCTCTGATCTGCACATTCGCCCCGGACTCCCACATCAGCGGCACGCCAGGGGGCGCAGGTCACCCGTTGGCGCGGTCGTTGTACTCGCCGGTGTAGTCCTGGCCGGACATCTTCTGGATCGTCTGCACGATCTCGTCGGTGATGGCTCGGCGGGCCTTGGCGGGCGGGAGGTCGCGGTAGTGGGTGAAGTCGATCGGCGCGCCGATCCGTACCGTGGGGCGGGGGCCGAGGAAGCGGGGGCGGGAGGCGCCCAGGGGCTGGATCTTCTCGGTGCCCTCCAGGGCCACCGGCAGGACGCGGGCGCCGGAGGCGAGGACGAGCCAGCCGACTCCGGTACGGCCGCGGTAGAGGCGGCCGTCGGGGGAGCGGGTGCCCTCGGGGTAGATCGCGAAGGCGCCGCTGTTGTCGAGCACGTCGCGGCCCTGCTCCAGGGCGCCCATGGCGGCGCGGCCGGCGCCGCGGCTGATCGGGACGTGCCCGAGGGTGGTCATGAACCAGCGGACGAACCGGCCCTTGAGCCCCTTGCCCTCGAAGTAGCTGGCCTTGGCGACGTAGGTCACCGGCCGCGGGATCGACAGCGGGATGATGAAGCTGTCGATGAACGACAGGTGGTTGCTGGCCACGATGAGGGGCCCGTAGTGCGGGACGTTCTCCAGGCCCTCGACCCGCGGCCGGAAAAGCAGGCGCAGGATCGGGGCCACGACGCGCGACATGAACGTGTAGAACACCCAGCCTCCAGAATTCGGCACCGCCACTGTAACGTCTGGGCCGTTCCGCGCTGTGGCCGCCGCTGCATTTAGGGACGCCTGGGGCGGGGCGGACGGGCTTCGCCGCAGGTCACGGTGGTGTGGAAGTGAGATGTACCACGCTGGTAAGGGGTCGCCGTAACGTGCCGACATTGGACCGGCCTCCAATCCGGCGCCATTTCTTACTGCAAGTAAGTTTCTGCACAGTAGGTTTTTGGCGGGCGTGATTCCGGGCGTCTCGGGGGGCCGGGCGGTCCGTCCATGGCGGGGGATCGGTTACCGTCGGGAACGTACGGGGCGATGGGGCCCACCGGATCGGAACGGTTCGCCGCAGGCGCGGGACCGGATCGTACGGGACGGCTCACGGGTGCTCTCATACTCGGGGCGGGGAGGTTGCCCATGGATTTCGACGTTTCCCTTCTGCGCCAGGACCGCTGCACGGTGGTACGGGTGCGCGGCGAGATCGACGTCGTGTCCCGCGAGCGCTTCGAAGAGACCATGTCGGAGGTCCTGGAGGCCGGCGGCCCCATGGTCGTCGACATGCGGGAGGTCACGTTCTGTGACTCCACCGGGCTCAACTCGATCGTCAAGGCCTACCGGCGCGCGCTCGAGCGCGGCACGATGATCGCGCTGGTGGCGCTGCCGCCCCGGGTGCGGCGGGTGTTCCGGATCACCGCGGTGGACGAGTTCATCCCGATCTACGACACGCTGCGCGAGGCGATCGGCGCCCTGCCGTCCGCTACGACGCCCTGACGACCTGAGCCCATGACGCCCTGAGCCATGACGCCCTGCGCTACGAGCAGCCCTCGAACTGCGGGACGCTCGTCGCGAGCTTCAGCCCGGACTCTTTGAACCACTTGGTCAGCAGCCGGGCGGCGGTGCCGTCCTGGTACATCCGGGTGAGCGCCCGGTTGACCGTCTCGCAGCCCTCCAGATCGCCCTTGCGGATGCCGACGCCGTACTTCTCGTCGGTGAACGGGGCGTTGATGATCTTCACCGGGCGGCCGGCCGCGAAGCCGGCCAGGATCAGGTCGTCGGTCGAGACCGCGTCGATCCGCTTCGCGGCCAGCAGGTCCATGCAGGCGCTGTAGGTGGGCGCCTTGACCCGGACGGCGGCGATCTTGCGTTCCTCGGTCACCCGCCGCCAGGAGTTGGACCCGGCGACCTCGCAGAGCCGCTTGCCCGCCAGGTCGCGGACGTTGCGGATCGAGGTGTCGTCCGCGCGGACCAGCGTGTCCTGGTGCGGGACGTAGTACGGGCCGCCGAACGTGACCGCCTCCTTGCGCCTCGCCGTGATCGAGTACGTCGCGAAGATCATGTCCACCGAGCCGCTCGCCAGCGCCTTCTCGCGGATGGACGAGGGGGTGGTCTTGAACGTGACCCGCCCCGGCGGGACGCCCAGCCGGCCGGCGACGTAGCGGGCCACGTCCACGTCGAAGCCCGCGTACGTCCCGTCCTCGGTCTTCAAGCCGAGTCCCGGCTGGTCGGCCTTGACGCCGATGACGAGCGATCGCTTCTGCGCGATCGACTCCTCGCCGCCGCCCAGGCCGCAGGCGGCGCCCGTCGCGGTGACGGCGGCCAGCGCGGCGGCGAGTGCGGCGTTCCGGGCGATGCGCATCGGTCCCCTGCCTTTCAGCGGCGTCATCGGAACTCGGCCAGCCGCGGGCGTACCCCGCCCACGATCAGTACCGCCAGTGCCAGCGCCGCGAGCGGCGGCAGCATCGTCCAGCCGCGCAGGCCGCCGTCGGCGGCCCTGATGGCCTCCTGGAACCGCTGCCGGTGGAGGGTGGACAGGGCGACCAGTTCGCGGTCGTAGCGCTCGAACGCGTCGATCGCGCCGCCGGACTCGCGGCGCATCCGGAGGGCGATGGCCTCGTCCCGGCGGCCGCTGGTGGCGAGTTCGCGCATCCGCCGGTCGTTGTCCATGACCTTCGCGTACGCCATCAGCATCGGGGACATGCGGGCCGTGGTGCCCGCCTCGTGCGACTTGGCCGCCTCCGTGGCGAACAGGCCGAGGAAGGCGGGGTCGCGCTCGCCGGAGTACTCGCCGACGGTCCGGGCGATCAGCGTGTAGTACGTCTCCAGGTTGAGCGGCTTGCTCTCGCCCGGATCGACGTAGGCGATCGACAGCGCCTTGTCGAGGAACGTCTGCTCGTAGGTGTCGGCGCGGTCGGGATCGAGCAGGTAGCGGCTCTCGTCGGCGAACGCGCTGTGGCTGATCGCGCGGGCCCGGGAGAGCGTGAGGACGGAGTCGAAACCGTCCTCCTTCGCGGTCCTGAGATGGTCGAGCTGCCCGTTCAGCATGCCGAGCGCCGAGCCGAGGAGCAGCAGCGTGCCGGCGGTCGCGAGGGCCAGCGCCGGATTGATCGTGCGCCGGAAGTTGCGGGCCAGGTAGATCTGGCCCGCGAGCAGGATCAGCAGCACCGCGAGCCCGGCCAGCGCCACCCAGGCCTGCCCGGCCTGGACGGACGCGCGCTTGTCCTCGTACTCCTGCCGGACGGTCGCGCCGCTGTCGAGCGTGAGGTTGTACGCGCGGGGCAGCAGTTCCATCCGCATCAGGTCGGTGGCCTGCCGGTACGCGTCGAGGACCGGCTTGGGCGTCTGGCCGGCGGCGTGGTCGGACTGCCGGCTGAGCAGCAGTGCCTCGCCGACGAGCCGGTCGTAGCGGCCGAGGGCCTGCAGGACCTCGCGTACGGTCTTCTGCCGGTCGGGGTCCTGCCCGGCGAGCTGGGCGGCCTCGATCGCCGCCTGGCCCGCCTCGTCGCGGCGCGTCTCGTACAGCCGCAGCGACTCGTCGTGCCCGATGCCGAGATCGTGCTCGCGCCCGATGAGCAGGATGTCGGCCACGTGGGCGTCCATGTCGCTCAGCGCGAAGTACAGGGCGCCGGTGGCCACGACCTGCGGGCCGGCGTCGTGCCCGATGGTCCGTACGGCGTCGCGGGCGTTCCCGATCGTCGCGGTGAGGACGGCCAGTAGCACGGCGACGGCTGCCAGCCCGAGCGCCGCGTACAGCCGGATCCGCCCGGGTACGGTCCGCAGCCAGCCGCCTCGGGCGAAGCGCGCGACCGCTCCGGTGGCGGGCGGGTTCACCTCGGCGGGGGCCGTCTTGGCGGGCCCGTTCTCGGTGGGCTTGGTCTGGGTGGGCTGGCTCTCCGTCGGCGCCTGGGTCATGGGGACGACCTCTCGAGGGTGATCGTGGTCCAGGCGCCCACGTGGACGCGGTCGCCGTCGCCGACCGGGACCGGCACGTTGACGTCGAGGAGCTTGCCGCCGCCGTTCAGCGTGGTGCCGTTCATGGAGCCGGGATCGACCAGCGCCCACGTCCCGTCCGGCTGGCCGAGCAGCACCGCGTGGACGTGCGAGACGCCCGGGTCCTCGGGCGGGCCGCTCAGGTCGATCTCCGGCTCGATGCCCCGGGACGCGCTGCGCCGGCCGATCCTGATCTGCTCGCCGGACAGCGCGACCGTCCGTTCCGGGCAGTACGGCGGGAACGCGATCGTCGCCGCGTCCGGGCCGCCGAGCTCGATCACCGACTGGTAGTAGGCGCGGTCGGCGCTGATGACGGCCCGCCACGCCCCGCCTTCAGACGGCGGCCGCGGCGGCTGGGGCGGGACGGGGGCGGCCGTACGGCTCGCGGCGCCGGTCTCGAAGTCGTAGGCGTCCACCTCGCAGAAGCGCCCGGAACGGGGCGCGCCGCAGACCGGGCACTCCTCGGCGGGCTCCGCCTCGGGCGGCGGCGCGGAGTTCTCCGCGTCTCCCAGGCGCTGCCGGGGTGCTCCCGGGATCAGGTCGCCGCAGGTGTCGCAGAAGTCGTCGGAGCCTGACGTGTGACCGCTCGGGCAGATCGGCATGGCCTCACCCCTCCCCCCGCGATTCAGGACGCGTGGCGCGGGTGCCCGGATGACTTTCCGGCTCGACGCGTTGGGCGGTCCGTACGGTCCGTACCGAACGGGTGTCGAGCGACATCTCGTCGGCCTTGGAGACGTCGCGCTTCAGCCGTACGGTCCCGGACTCCAGGTCGATGACGTCCACGACCCGGTCCAGCAGCCCGGCGATCTGCTCGTTCCCGACCTTGCCGGCCAGCACCACGGCGCGGCCGAGCCGGGCCGTCGCGGTCTCCTCGTCGCCGACCCGGCGGGCCTCCAGGCCCTCCTGGATGGCCTCTGCCAGCTCCGACTGGCCGGTGTGGTGGGCGACCCGCCCGTTGATCCGCGTCGACTTGGCCTCGTCGTCGGTCCACTCGACCAGGACGTTACCGGCGGCCAGTTCGCGTTCGGCGGGATCGTCGCGGGTGCCGGGGACGATGAGCTTCACCCAGGCCGCGCGCATCTGGCGTCCGATGTCCCCGGCGGGCACCTCGACGCACAGGTGGTACTCGCGGTCCTCGTTCCCCCACGCGCCGATGGGGTAGTCGCCGATCAGCCCGGTGCCGGTACGCCGGTCCGTGAGGTCCTCCACGACCGGGACCATCTGCTTGAGGAAGCGCACCTCGGCGTGCTGGGGCGTCCAGACGCGCAGCACGACGTCGGCGACGCGCTTGCCCATCGCCATCGCGGTCATCTCGCGGAAGTCGTCCTCTAGGTCCTGGGGGTCGGGGACGTCCAGGAACGAGCCCAGCAGCGCCGAGGAGATCTTGCGCAGCTCGGCCACGTCCCAGTCGGTGCCGACGCCGCGCGCGTCGCAGACGAAGCGTCCCGAGCACTGGGCGAGCGCCTTGTCGAGGTCCCGCTCGGTCTCGTGCTGGTTCTTGCCGTCGGTGAGCAGGATCGTGTGCCGCAGGGCGTGCGGGTGGTCGGTGAACAGCTCGTCGGCCAGCCGCAGCCAGGAGCCGATCGCCGTACCGCCCGCGGCGTCCAGCCGGGACACCGCGTTCGCCGCGTCCCGGCGGCTCGCCGCGCTCACCTCGGCCAGGCGGCGGCCCTGGGGGTAGACCATGCGCGGCTGGTTGGCCCCGGCGACGACCGCGAAGTGGACGCCGTCGCGCAGCACGTTCAGCGCGGCCTTGGCGGCCCGCTTGGCCGCGGCCATCTTGCCCGAGTACGACATCGAGCCCGAGGCGTCGATGATGATGATCTCGGCGGCCTCGGTGACCGGGCCGGCCGGACCGGCTCCGGCACTGGCACTGGCTTCGCCTGTCGCCTCGACGCCGATGATGGCGTGCGTCTCCCTGCCGCCCGCGGGGAGATGGGGGTTGTGATCGACACGGATCGTGAACTCGGGAAGGTCGCTCATTCGAGGGGCTCCCTTGAGGGTTCGTCCGGGTGGTCGGGGACTTGCGGGGAACGGGGGAGCGGGGGGAACGGGATCAGCGCGACCGTGACGTTGTCGTGGCCGCCGGCGTCCAGGGCGGCCTGGACGAGGCGGCGCGCCACCGCGAGGAGGTCGCCTTCCGGAGCCGAGGCACGCGCGATCTCCGCCAGCGTGGACGCCTCGGGCAGGTGGTTCCAGAGGCCGTCGCTGCAGACGACGACCACGCCGGAGCCGCCCGGCCGGAACGTGATCGCGTGCGGGGCGAACGTCCCCGCGTCCGAGCCGAGCCAGCCGGTCAGCAGGTGCGCGCGGGGATCGGCGCGCGCCGCGTCCTCGCTCATCCGCCGCCGCGCGATCATCAGGTCGGCCCACGAGTCGTCCCGGGTGAGCTGCACGGACAGCCGGCCGTCGGTCTCCGGCTCCCGTACGGGCCCGCCCGGCTCGGCGATCCAGTAGGCGCGGCTGTCGCCGATCCAGCCGACCGTGACGGTCTGCCGCTCGACGACGGCCGAGACGTAGGTGCAGGCGGGCGGGTTGTGGCGGGAGTCCGCGAGGTCCGCGACGGCACGGCTCGCCTGTTCGAGTGCGCCTCGCGTGGCGCTCTCCGGCCCGTCCCCCGCCTCCAGCCGCCGTACCAGCGTCGCCGCTCCCGTATCGGCGGCGACCTGCGCGGCCTGGTCCGAACCGGGCGCCGAGGCGACGCCGTCGCACACCACCGCGCAGACCGTACGGGGCAGCGCGGCCATCGCGATGGCGTCCTCGTTGCGGTTGCGGCGATGCCCGAGATCGCTCACGCCTGCGGCACGTACGAGGTCCCATCCGTTCCCGCTGGGCCGGCCGTTTCCGTTGAACGGGCCGTTCCCGTTGGGCGGGGCGTCCTTGTTGGGTGGGCTGTCCCCGTACGGTGGGCGGTCCCCGGTGAACGGCCCGCACAGCTCGATCTCGACATGCTCGTTGCCGGTCGGCTGGCGCAGCCCGCACAGCTCGCAGAAACCGTCGGGGTCGATTCCCGTACCGCCACAGTCGCCGCAGCGCGCTGGTGGCGCCTGCCGGAGCCGCTTGGACGAGGTCTCCAGCACCGCCGATGGCCGGACGTCCGGGATCTCGACGACGGAACGCGGTCGGACCGGGCGCGGGCGCCCGCACAGCTCGCAGAAGCGGTCGTACGGGTCGAGCGGCTCGCCGCATCCAGCGCAGGGGACGGCCCCGTGCTCTCCGTTGCGCTCGATGCCGTCGCCGTTCATTGTCAGAACAGCGTCCTCGGTCGTACGGCGTTGGCCCTGATGACCAGCGCGTGGCGTTCGACGGGACGTTCCGCCAGCTTGGCCAAGACGCGGTAGGTCTCCTCCAACCGTCGCCGCAGCGGGGGCTCCGCGAGCGGTGTACCGAGCAGATCGTCCCTGCCTTGAGCCTTGGCGGACGCCCACAGCCAGCCGAGGCCGGCCTCTAGGACCTCGGCGGCGAACGTGTTGTAGCGCTCGGTGTCCAGGCGCAGCGTCTCCAGCCTGCGGCCCGCTTCCGTGAGCGTGGCCGCGTCCAGCTCCCCCGGCTTGCGGCCGCGTACGGCGGTGACGACGGTCGCGAGTTGTGCGGCGACGTAGTGGCGGGAGATGAGGGGGACCGCGTCCAGTGCCTCCTCCGCTCCCTTCCGGTCGCGGACCGCCAGCCGCACGCGGGCCAGCCCGAACGCGGCGTTCACGAAGGTCGGATCGGTACGCCGGACCGTCTCGTAGTAGCGGTCGGCCTCCACCGTCCGGCCCGCGCACTCGTGGCAGAAGGCGAGTGCCAGCTTGGGCACCATCTCGCCGGGCATCAGGTCGTACAGGTCATCGAAGATCGTCACGGCGGTGGCGAACCGGCCCCCGGCGAGCGCGGCGGCCCCGCGGTACCAGTCCAGGCGCCAGTCGTCCGGGCGGTCGGCCGCGATCTCGTCCAGGAGCGCGCCCGCCCCGTCCACCTCGCCCAGCTCGATCCGCGCGCGGGCCAGCGCCAGGGCCACCTCGGTCGAACGCATCGGTGCCGAGCCGAGCGCGGCGGCCAGCTCGCCCGGATCGCCGGCGGTGAGCCCGGCCAGGAACCCGGCCGCCGGGTCGGTGCTCTCCACCAGCGGTACGGGCAGCGCGGCGGCAGCGGCGGCTGGTGTCAGGGGCGCGAGCACCGGGCGCGGCCCGCCGGTCCCGTTCGTGCCGCCGGCCTCGGGGAGGAGCGGGACGACCTCCGTCCCGGCGGCCTGCCGTTCCGGCCCGAACAGCGCGGACGGCGCCGGGCGCGGCCGCCCGTCATCGGCCGACAGGACCTCCCGCAGCACGCCGGTGAGCTGCTCGGCCATCTCCTCGGCGCTCTGGAACCGGCGGGACGGGTCCATGTGGGTGGCCCGGCGCAGCAGCCGGTAGTACGACTCGTACCGGACCAGCAGTGGCACCTCCTCGCGCGGCGGCAGGCTGCGCAGGTGGCGGCCGGTGTAGCCGCGGAACGGGAAGCTCAGCACGGCCAGCGTGCGGCCCACCGTGTAGAGGTCGGAGGTGATCGACGGGCCCTGGTCGCCGATCTCGGGTGCCTGGTAGCCGGGCGTACCGAAGATCGGGCTGCCGGAGTCGAACGCCCGCCGCACCCCGCCGAGGTCGATCAGCTTGAGCTGCTCCTCCGACTGGATGGCGTTGTCGGGCTTGAAGTCGCAGTACAGCAGCCCCACCCCGTGCAGGTAGCCGAGCGCGCGCAGCACCTCCAGCCCGTACGCGATCACCTGGCCGATCGGCAGCGCCGCGCTCTCGCCGCCCGCCCTGCGGTGCCGGAGCAGGATGTCCTTGAGGGACTCGCCGCCCACGTACTCCATCACGATGTAGCCGGACCCGCCGTGCCGGACGAAGTTGTAGATCTTGACGATGTTGGGATGCTCGACCTCGGCCAGGAACGCGCGCTCGGCGGTCGCGGCGGCCAGCGAGTCGGCGTCGCCGGTGTCGAGCAGCCCCTTGAGCACCACCCACCGGCCGCTGACGTTGTGGTCGCGGGCCAGGTAGACCCAGCCGAGCCCGCCGTGCGCCAGGCAGCCGAGCACCTCGTACTGGCCGCCGAGCAGCTCGCCCTTGCTCAGCTTCGGCGTGAACGAGAACGGGTGCCCGCAGCTGCGGCAGAAGCCCTCGGTCCGGCCGGGCCGCCCGTCCCGGCCGGGCCGCCCGTCCCGGCCGCGCCCGACCGGCTCGTCGCAGCGGCTGCAGAAGCGCCGGCTCTCCGGTACCTCCGGCCGGTCCATGACCGCCGAGGCGGGATCCCGGTACGGGACGGGCGGGACCTCCACCAGCCCGGCGCCGAGCATGCCGCGCCGTGTCGAGCCACCGGACCCGGAACCCGCGCTGCCCCGCGTCGCCGTACGGCCGGAGGAGCCCGAAGACCCCGAGGACCCGGACGAGCCCGAGGAGCCCGAGGAGCTCGCCGGATTCGAGGAGCCGGCTGGACCCGACGAGCCCGCCGAGCCCGCTGCCATCGCGGCGGGCCTGGTCTCCGACAGCGATCCTTGCTCGGACGGCGCCGACCCGGGCATCGACCCGGACTGGGGCACTGGCGCCGGCGGGGGCGGCTCAGGGGCGGGGGCCATCCCGCACATGTCGCAGAAACCGTCCCCCTGGACGTCGCCCGTACAGCCGGGCTGGGCGCACCGCGTCATCGACCCGACTCCGTTCGGCTCTGGTCCTGGCTCTCGCAGTTCTTGATCGCGTCCTGGTAGCGGGCCACGGCGGCGGTGGATCCGCGCAGGTCGCACGGTGCCGACCACAGCAGCTCGCGGGCCCGCGCGTACAGCTCGGTGAGCCCCTCGTCCTCGGCGAAGCCCAGCCGGGCCGCCTTCGCCCGGTACGCCTCCAGCCGTCCGCGCAGCTCGCCCCGCCGGTCGAGCAGGCCGGTGCTCAGACCCAGGTTGTCGCGCGCCCGTTCCAGCGCCGCCGCCGCCGCGCGGTCGAGCTCGGCCAGCCGCGCGGCCAGCTCGGCCCAGCGGCCCGCCTCGCGCAGCGCGTCCAGGTCGGCCAGCCGGTGCCGGAGGCCGCCGCCGAGCGAGGGCGGCTCCGGCACGCGAACGGCCGCGATCTTGATGGTGGCGGTGGTCCGGGCCTCGCGCGCCTGCCGCTCGGCCTCCTCCACCTCCCCGATCGACGCCGCGACCTCCGCCAGCCGCTCCGCGTGGCCGTCCCGGAGCCGTACGGCCTCGTCCAGCGAGGCGCGCAACGCCGCCATCGCCTCGCGCAGCCGGTCCAGCCGGGCGGTGTCGACCTTGTCGTCCCGTACGAGGGACAAGGGGTCGGTACGGGCGACATGCCCGACCGCGGACAGCTCGCGGCCCAGCCGGTCCAGCTCGGGATGGCGCGCGCCGTCCAGGTCCTGGGCGAGCAGCGCCGTCTCCCGCCACGACTCCTCGACGTCCTCCAGCGGGACGAGCAGTGCCGTCCACGCGGTGTCCGCCGCCGCGATCACCTCGGCCGCCGTGGCGTACCCGGCGGACATCCGCTCCACCGCCTCGTCCAGCGTGATCCGTTCGCTGGCCGCGCCCAGCAGCGTCCGCCGTTCCAGCGGGATCTCGCCGCCGGGCACCTCGACCGACTCGCCGGTCAGCAGCCCGGTCAGCTCCAGCAGGACGGCCGGGCTCGGGCGGCCGTGCCGTTCGCGCAGCTCAGAGGCCTCGGCGAGGACCCGCTGGTACGCGTCGTACAGCCGCCAGACCAGCGCGATCCCGGTCCGCGCGTCCTCCCAGCGCCGCCAGGTCTCGCCCGCCAGCCGGGCGCCCTTGAGCAGGCGGGTACCGTCGTGGCCCTCCAGGTCGAGAAGCGCCGAGGAGATCCGTTCCTTCTCATCGCGCAGGTGCCCGAGGGCGTGGTCGATCCCCTCGCGGCTCATCGGCGCGACCGCTCCGGCGCCGCTCTCGTTCAACCCAGCCCCGCGTTCAATCCAGCCCCGCGTTCATCGTCCCCGTCGCTCAGGAGCCCGGACCACCAGGATCCGACGCACGCTCGCCTTCCAGTGTGATCGGTGACACTTTTTCAGACAAGCGGCCCATGTCGGATGATCACGATGAGGTCTTCATCACCGAACCACGTCTTGTCAACCGGGAACGACCTGGTGTGAGGTGACGTTGCGAAAGTTGGAACCCCTATCGGGAGGAGTTGAGAGTCCGCAGTGTCGGACCCCAGTCATAGACCCGGTGCCGTCCATCGGACCGGTACCGAAGCTCATAGAACGGCCGCGTCGGCTTACAGGACAGGTGTGTCGTGCTGACCGCCTTACTCGGCGTACTCGCCGTGTTCCTGCTGACCGCCGCCACCGGCTACTTCGTGGCCCAGGAATTCGCCTTCGTCGCCGCCGACCGGGCCAGGCTGACCCAGGCCGCCGACCAGGGCGACATCGCCGCCAAGCGGGCCCTGCGCGTGATCGGCCGGCTGTCGTTCATGCTCTCGGGCGCCCAGCTCGGCATCACCATGACCACCCTGGTGGTCGGCTTCATCGCCAAGCCGGCGCTGGCCGAGCTGATCGAGCCGCTGCTGCGGGTCGCGGGCGTACCGCTCGGTGCCACCGGCGCGGTCTCGCTGGCCACCGGCTTCGTCCTGGCCACCCTGATCCAGATGCTGCTCGGCGAGCTGTTCCCCAAGAATCTGGCGCTGGCCCGGGCCGAGGCACTCGCCCGCGCGCTGGCCGCCTCCACCCTCGTCTACCTGACGATCTTCGGACCGCTGATCCGGATGTTCGACCGGTCCGCCGAACGGCTGCTGCGCGCCGTCGGCGTCGTGCCGGTCGAGGAACTGCACAGCGGCGCCACCCTGGAGGAACTCGGCGAGATCATCGGCCGCTCGCACACCGCCGGCCTCATGCCCGCCGACCTGTCCGGCCTGCTCGAACGCGCCCTGTCGTTCGGTGACCGTACGGCCGACGAGGTCATGGTGCCCAGGCCCCAGGTCAGCACCATGCCGGCCGGCGCCACCGTCGCCGAGCTGATCACGCTGATTCGCGAGACCGGCCACACCAACTATCCCGTCTACGGCCAGGACGTCGACGACGTCATCGGCGTCGCCGGCGCCCGCGAGGTCGTCGACGACACCCTCGACCAGGAGACCCCGCTGCACAAGATCGCCCGGCCGGCCCTGCTCGTCCCGGGCAGCCAGCCGCTGTACGGGGTGATCGAGCAGATGCGCGACACCGGCGAGGAGTTCGCCTGCGTGGTGGACGAGTACGGCGGCCTGGCCGGCATCCTCACCTTCGAGGACATCGCCGAGGAACTGGTCGGCGAGATCGCCGACGAGACCGACGCCGACGAGGCCGCCCCCACCGCCGCCGCCGACGGCTCCTGGGTCGTGGACGCCGGCCTGCGGGTCGACGAGGTCAGCCGGCTGACCGGCCTCGCGCTGCCCGAGGGCGACGCGTACGACACCCTCGGCGGGCTGATCATGGCCCGGCTGCGCCGCCTGCCCGACCCGTCCGACCGGCTCACCATCGAGCTGGACGGCACCCGGGTCGAGCTGGAGGTCCTGTCCGTCCAGCGCCGCGTGGCCGAAGAGGTCCGCCTGCGCACCATGATCCCGGCGGAAGCGTCATGACCACCCCGAGCACCCCGAGCCACCTGACACAGCGGCCCCCGGCAGAGATGACATGACCACCCTCCTCATCACGGTCCTGCTCCTCGTCGGCAACGGCTTCTTCGTCGCCGCCGAGTTCGCCCTCGTCGCGGCCAACCGTCCGCAGCTGGAACGCCTCGCCGCCGGGGGCAGCCGTCCGGCGGCGGCGGCCCTGGCCGGTACGCGGGAACTGTCGCTGATGCTCGCCGGCGCCCAGTTCGGCATCACCATGTGCTCGCTGGGCCTGGCGATCGTCACCGAACCCGCGTTCGAGCACCTCCTCGAACCGCCCCTGCACGCCCTCGGCGTACCGGAGGCGGGCGCCAAGGCCATCGCGCTGGCCACCGCGCTCGCCGTGATCACGTTCCTGCACATGGTCATCGGCGAGATGGCGCCCAAGTCCTGGGCCATCACCCACCCCGAACGGTCGGCGCTGATCCTGGCCCTGCCGTTCCGGGCGTTCGCGAAGGTGTCCCGCCCGATCCTCTCGGCGCTGAACAGCGTCACCAACGGCATGCTGCGGCTCATCCGCATCACGCCCCGCGACGGCCTGGACGACCACACCGACCCGCAGCGGCTCGGCCACCTGCTGGGCGAGTCCCGGCGGCGCGGCCTGATCGGACGGCACGACCACGAGCTGCTCCGCCGTACGATCTCGGCCCGCGAGGCCACCGTCGGCCACCTGGTCGTCCCCGCCACGTCGGTGACCACGATCGACGCCGGCGCCACCGCCACGCGGATCCGCCGTACCGCCACCGCCAGCGGCCACAGCCGCCTGCTGGTCCGGGACGGTGACGGCACGATCGCCGGGATCGTCCACGTACGGGCGGCCATCACCGAACCGAACGGCGAGCGCCGCGCGGCCGAACTCGCCCACCCCGCCCCGGTCCTGACCGCGACCACCACCGTCCTGGACGCGGTCACCAGCCTCCGCCGCGACCGCGCCCAGCTCGCCGTGGTCAACGACCCCCAGGGCGCCTTCGCCGGCATCGTCACCCTGGACGACCTCCTGGCGGAACTCCTGGCCACCAACCCCCACTAGCTCCGCCTGTCGACTCGTGGCGTGTTCGCCTCCAGGGGCGGCACCAAAGGCGAACTCGCCACGAGTCAACGAGGAGAATGCGAACGGCTGGCACCTGCGCAGGCGACGTTCTTCTCGAGATGCTGCAATGCGATCTCTGGGTCATCGTGGAGGTATGAAGGGACACGCGTTCCGCCCCCACACGCACGAGTCCGCCGACAAAGTGGACTCGGCTCTGGAGTCCAGCGCCGAGGGGATCCGGGCCCTGTGGATCTCCCTGGCCGTCCTGGGCGCCACCACGGTGCTCCAGGCCGCCGTCGTCATGGTGTCGGGCTCCGTCGCGCTGCTGGGCGACACGATCCACAACGCCGCCGACGCCCTCACCGCCGTACCGCTGGGCATCGCGTTCCTCCTCGGACGGCGCCCGCCCACCCGCCGCTACACCTACGGCTACGGCCGGGCCGAGGACGTCGCGGGCATCATCATCGTCCTGACCATCGCCGCCTCCGCCCTGGCCGCCGGCTACACGGCCATAGAACGCCTCGCGAACCCCCAGCAGGTCAACCACCTGTCCGCCGTCGCCATCGCGGCCCTGGTGGGCTTCGCGGGCAACGAACTCGTCGCCCGCTACCGCATCCGCGTAGGCCGCCGCATCGGCTCCGCCGCCCTGGTCGCCGACGGCCTGCACGCCCGTACCGACGGCTTCACTTCACTGGCCGTCCTCCTGGGCGCCGCAGGCGTCGCCGTCGGCCTGCCCTGGGCCGACCCCGTCATCGGCCTCCTCATCACCCTGGCGATCCTGCTCGTCCTCCGCCAGGCGGCCCGCGAGGTCTGGCACCGCCTCATGGACGCCGTCGACCCCGCCCTCGTCGACAAGGCCGAATCCGCCCTCACCTCGACCCCGGGCGTCCTCGGCGTGGGCGACGTCCGCCTCCGCTGGATCGGCCACCACCTCCGCGCCGAATGCGACGTCATCGTGGACTCCGGCTGCACGCTCGTCCAGGCCCACCACGTCGCCGTACAGGCCGAACACAGCCTCCTGCACGCCCTCCCCCGCCTGGCAGGAGCCCTCGTCCACCCCGATCCCCAACCCCGCAATGGCATTGATCACCATGCACCCCTTGCGGGCCATCGTTGATCGTCGACGTGTGAGACGTTAGTCCTGGGCAGAAGGGGAGAGAATACGGCCCCGAAACCTAGGAAACGGGATAATGGCGTGAAGCACTCAGATGACCGGCCGTCCAACGACCCAGAGCGCAGCGTCCCGTTCGCCACTCCAGAGCGCCCGGCGTCCGCCGACGAGCCACTGCCCCTGGACACCGAACGCGCTCTCCCCGTCACCCCCGCGCCCCCTGAGCCGGCCGGCGAACTCCCCTCCCCACCGACCCCCGAGTCGTCCGTACCCGCGAGCCTCGACCTGACCGCGCCACTGGACACAGAAGCAGCGGCACGCCTCAGCGCGGAACGACCAGCAGCCGCAGCCTCCACGGAAGACCGGCCGAGCGCTGAGCCGGCCGTACCCGCAGACACCGAGGCAGCGGCATCTCCGGGAACTGAGCCAGGAAGCGCCGAGGCGACCACCCCTGTGGACGTAGAGCCAGCCGCTGTGGACGTAGAGCCAGCCGCGCATCTCGGAACCGAATCGGAAGCGACCGCCGACGACCAGCCCGCGGACGTGGCCGAGGATGATCAGCCTGCTGATACTTCGGACGCTGACGCGGGCGCTGGGACGACTACTCCCCTGGATGCGGACTTGGCCGCGCAACTGGAAGCCGAACAGGCGGCAGCGTCGGACGATCAACTCGTGGAGCCTGCGGGCGCTGAGCCGGCCACAGCAGCAGCAGGGACTGGAACGACCACGCCGCTGGACGTAGAGGCGGCGGCTCAGCTCGAGCCTGCGGTGGCCGAGGACGATCATCCTGCAGAGTCTCCGGGCGCTGACTCGGGCGCTGGGACGACCACACCGCTGGAGGCGGACCTGGCGGCGCGACTGGAGGCTGAACGAGCTGCGGACTCGCTCGTGGATCCTCCGAGCGCTGAGGTGACCACTCCGCTGGAGGCGGAGAGCGCGGTAGGGCCCGGGGAAGCTGCGGCAGTCGTTGCCGAGGCGTCGGTGGTGGATGAGATCGCGGCGTTGATCGAGGTCTATGAGGGGCTTGAACGGGGGCTGCGCGAGGGTGGCTCTGAGGCGGTCGGGTGGCGGGGGCATCTGGCGGCTCTGCGGGCTGTGCAGGCGGGCAGCGTGGCCGGGGACTGGGAGGAGCTGGTCCGGTTCCTTGAGGATCCGCCTGTACGGGACGAGGCCGCCGGCGAGGTCGTACGGGACGCACTGGCCGGAGGGGATCAAGTCCTCGTCCTGGTGCCTGACCGGGCGGCGGCGGACGAGGTTTTCCGGGCGGCCGGGACCGAGGTCTTCGCGTTGCTGGTGGAGGGCGACGTGGCGGCAGCGCCTGTGGCGGCAGGGCCCGTGGCGGCGGCGCCACCGGTCGTACGGGAAGAGCAGGATTACGGGTCCAACGGGACGGTGGAGTTCAGGCCGCTGACGTCCGCTGAGGTGACTCGGGCCCAAGAGATTCCGTCCGAGCCCTCGTCCGCTGAGGTGACGCGGGCGCAGGAGGTTCCGTCGGAACCCTCGTCCGCTGAGGTGACGCGGGCTCAGGTGGTTCCTCCTGAGCCGGAGGCGCCTGTTCAGGAGGGGCCGGTGCATGAGGCGCCGGAGGCGCGGACGCGGGGTGTGGTCGTACGGCCCGTGGGGGAGGCGTGGCGGCAGGCCTGGGTGACCGAGGGGCGGATGCTGCAGCGCGGGCTGATGTGGCTTGAGCAGTGGCCTCGGGACCTGGCGGCGCTGGAGGCGCTGGAGCAGGCGCGGCAGCGGCGGCGGGAGGAGTTGGACGCCGAGCTGGCGGGGCTGGCCTCGCGGGGCGAGGAACTGACGGGCGCGGTCGGGACGGCCGAGGAGGCGGGGGCACGGGCCACCGAGGAGGCCACGCGGCTGGCGGCCGTCCAGGAGGAGATCTCGGCCAAGCTGGCCGGGCCGTGGGCGGAGGCGCAGCGGCTGCAGGCGGTGGCGGACGGTACGGCCGAGGACGCGGAACGGCTGACCGGCGTCGCGGAGGCGACCCGGGCGCGGTGTGCGGCACTGGACCAGCGGGATCAGCAGGCGCGGGCGGAGTTGCAGTCGGCGCAGCAGCAGGAGGGCGCGCTGACGAACGATCTGGCGCGGGCGCGGGAGGATCTGCCCCGGGCGGCCGAGGAGGCGGACCGGCTGGTGGCCGAGTCCGCGGCGGCGGACGCCGACGGGCATGCCAAGTACTACCGGCTGACGGCGGCGGAGTCGGCGCTGGCGGGACGGCGCCGCAAGATGAGCCTGGGGCAGCGGCTGCATGTCGCGGCGCCGCCGCCGGAGCTCAAGGATCTGCGGGCGGAGGTCAAGTCGCTGACCCGGGAGGCCGACGGCGCGGCGGAGAAGGCTCAGCTGGCGAAGGAGGCCGCGGAGCGGGCGCACGGGTACCGCACGCAGCTCGAGGCGTTCATCAACGAGGGCGGGGCCCGGCTGAACGGGGCGCAGGAGGCGCAGCGGCAGCTCGGGGCCGAGCTGGTACGGCTGGCGACGGAGCGGCAGGCCGCGGCGGCGGACTACCAGGAGAAGGCGGCGCAGGCCTCGGAGGCCGTGGAACGGGCCAGGCAGGCGAGCGCGGTGGCCGTGGAGGCGAACCGCGTCGCGCAGGAGATCGACGGCCGCCTGGTGGCCGCGCGGCACGCGTACGAGGGGGCCCGGATCGCGCACGAGCGGGCCAGGGCGGAGGCGGAGGCCGCGAAGGCGGGCGCCGCCGAGGCGGAGGCCCTGCTGGTACGGCGGCGTGCCGAGGCCGAGCAGGAGCTGTCGGCGCGGTCGGCGGAGTACGAGGCGGCGACGGAGGCCGAGGCCCGTTCGCGGGAGAACGTCCAGGAGATCTGCGGCTCGGAGCCGATCGACAAGGATCTGCTGGCCACGCACCAGCAGCGGGCGATGGTACGGATCGAGCAGCTGACCAAGTATCTGGAGCGCGACGAGGCCGGGGAAGAGGCGCGCGAGGTGATGCTCCGTACGGCCGAGCTGGTCTGCGGTACGCCGGCGGCCGTCGGGGCCGCACCGGAGGCGGAGTTCGACGTGCTCGTCGTGGCCGGGGCCGGGGCGGTCAACCGGGGGGACTTCCTGGTCGGTGCCGTACGGGCCCGGCGGTGGATCCTGGTGGCGGGGCCGGACGAGCGCCCGCCCGCGTACGGGGAGTACGCGGGCGAGCGGCGGCTGCTGGAGCCGCTGGTCGGTCGTCCCTGATCAGTCGTCGTCCTTGATCAGCAGGTCCAGGACCCAGCCGACCACGCCGACCACGATGGCGCCGGCGAAGGCGGGCCAGAAGCCGGTGACCTCGAACGGCAGGCTGAACTGCTCGGCCAGCCAGCCGGTGAGCAGCAGCAGGAGCGCGTTCACCACCAGGCCGAACAGGCCCAGGGTGAGGATGTAGAACGCGCAGCCGAGGGTCTTGACGATGGGCTTGATGACGGCGTTGACCAGGCCGAAGATCACCGCCACGCCGACCAGGGTGAGTATCCGGCGGCCGGTGTCGTCGCCCTCGACGTCGACCCCGGCGATCAGCAGGGTGGCGACCCACAGCGCGACCGCGGTGATGGCTACCTTCAGAAGAATCCGCACACCCTGATCCTGCGTCGCCGGGGCCCGGTTAATCATCAGCCCACGCGGGGATTTCGGCCGGTCCCGGTCTCATCACCGGGAACGAGTGGCCGCTTTTCCGGTCGGTCCTGGCGGTCGCGCCGGTCGCGCCGGTCGGTCCTGGCGGTCGTGAGCCGTTCGGTGCCGGTGGTCGAAGGATCAGTCCTGGCGGTCGAAGAAGGTGGAGCGGGCGGCCGAGCCGGCGAGCGGGACGTCCTGGGTGGGCCCGTTCCGGGAGCCGCGGGGCTGCGCCGCGCGGGGCTGCGGGACGCCTGCCCCGCGAGGGGCTGCGGGAGCCGGAGCCGGGGCGGGAGCGGGGGCGTCGCCGTCGCGGCGGACGCGGGCCAGCTCGCGCTGCAGCCGGCGCTTCTCCATCTCCAGCGTGGTCATCGACTCCTCGTGCTCTTCGCGCAGGTAGCGCAGATCGCGGCGGGTCCGCATCAGGCGGCCGAATCCGACGAACGCGAGCATCATCCCGATCATGAAGATCACGGCGATGAGGGCGCCGCTCATGAAGACCTGCCACTGGTTGCCGACTCCCGGCACGTCCTGCCCGAAGACGGTGAGCGTGGCCGCTCCGTCGTTGGCCAGCACGATGCCGGCGGCGGCGGTGACGGCCGCCGCTGCCAGGAGCAATCCGAGAAACACCATGGGTCGTTCTCCTCTCCAGTCACTGTCCGGAGGCGGAAGCGAGGTGAAACCACCATGCCAGACCCGAACGCAATTCGCCTTAATTGCGGCGTTTATGCAGTTCAGTGCGCTCTTGACTCCGAGCGATCATGGGGATTCCCCCCGTATCCGCTGGGTAGTGGGACCCGTACCGGACATGCGGAAACGACCCGGGAGCAGCCCATGCAGGTACAGGCCGTCGTCTTCGATCTGGACGGGGTGCTGATCGACTCCGAGCCCGTCTGGGAGGAGGTCCGCCGGGCCTATGTCGCCGATCACGGCGGGCGCTGGCTGCCCGACACCCAGGAACGGCTCATGGGGATGAGCACCGTGGAGTGGGCGACGTACCTGGCCACCGACCTCGTCGACGGCCCGTCACCCGAAGAGGTCGCGTTCGAGGTGATCGACCGCATGCGCCGCCGGTACGCGGAGCAGGTCCCGGTGCTGCCGGGGGCCAGGGAGGCGGTACGGCGGATCGCCGACTACTTCCCGCTCGGCCTGAACAGCTCGTCCCCGCGTGCCCTGATCGACCTCATCCTCGCCGAACTGGGGGTGGCCGCCCTCTTCCGCGCCACCGTGTCCACCGAGGAGGTCGACCAGGGCAAGCCCGCCCCGGACGGCTATCTCGCGGTCGCCGGCCAGATGGAGATCGCGCCGAAGCACTGCGTGGCCATCGAGGACTCCTCCAACGGCCTGCGCTCGGCGCACGCCGCCGGGATGCGGGTGATCGCCGTACCGCGTCCCAGCCACCCGCCCGACCCCGACGCGCTGGCCCTCGCCTCGTACGCCGCGGATGACCTCGACTCGGTCGATCCCGAGGTCATCGCCCGTACCGCACCGCCCTAGGGCAAGACTCCCAGTCGTCCTTCGGCACCCCGTTCCGGTCACTAACATGAACGGGTGGCCGTACCGGAGATCGACACAGAGACAGCCGACACCGTGCCCGCTGACACCTCGTCTGCGGACACCGTGCAGGCCGGCACGGAGACCGAGGCGCTGCGGGCGCTGCGGCGCGTGTTCGGGTACGACACGTTCCGGGACGGCCAGCAGGAGATCATCGAGCATGTGGTGGAGGGCGGCGACGCCCTGGTCCTGATGCCGACCGGTGGCGGCAAGTCGCTGTGCTACCAGATCCCCGCGCTGGTCCGTAAGGGCACCGCGGTGGTGATCTCGCCGCTGATCGCGCTGATGCAGGACCAGGTGGACGCGCTGCGGGCGGCGGGCGTCCAGGCCGGGTTCCTCAACTCCACCCAGGACTTCGACGAGCGCCGGGTGGTCGAGGCGCAGTTCCTCGCGGGCGAGCTCGATCTGCTCTACCTGGCGCCCGAGCGGCTGCGGGTGCCGTCGGCCGTACAGCTGCTCGACCGGGGTACGGTCGCGCTGTTCGCGATCGACGAGGCGCACTGCGTGGCGCAGTGGGGGCACGACTTCCGGCCCGACTACCTGCTGCTGTCGGGGCTGCACGAGCGCTGGCCCGACGTGCCGCGGATCGCGCTGACGGCCACCGCCACCCCGGCGACCCGGGCCGAGATCGCCTCCCGGCTCGACCTGGAGAACGCCCGCCATTTCGTGGCGAGCTTCGACCGGCCCAACATCCAGTACCGGATCGAGCCCAAGTCCGACGCCAAGCGCCAGCTGCTGCGGCTGCTGCAGACCGAGCACGCGGGCGATGCGGGGATCGTCTACTGCCTGTCGCGCAACTCCGTCGACAAGACGGCCGAGTTCCTGTCCACGAACGGGATCGAGGCGCTGCCGTACCACGCGGGCCTCGACTCCGGCACGCGCGCCGCCAACCAGTCGCGGTTCCTGCGCGAGGACGGGCTGGTCATGGTCGCGACGATCGCGTTCGGGATGGGCATCGACAAGCCCGACGTGCGGTTCGTGGCCCATCTGGACCTGCCGAAGTCGGTGGAGGGCTACTACCAGGAGACCGGCCGCGCGGGACGTGACGGGCTGCCGTCCACCGCCTGGCTGGCGTACGGGCTGCAGGACGTCGTCAACCTCCGCAAGATGATCGAGGGCTCGGAAGGCGACCTGGCGCATCGGCGGCGGCTGGGGCAGCACCTGGACGCGATGCTGGCGCTGTGCGAGACCGTCGACTGCCGCCGGGTGCGGCTGCTCGACTACTTCGGCCAGCCCGGCGAGCCGTGCGGCAACTGCGACACGTGCCTGTCCCCGCCGGAGTCCTGGGACGGTACGGTCCCCGCGCAGAAGGTGCTGTCGACCGTCGTCCGGCTCGATCGCGAGCGGCGGCAGAAGTTCGGCGCCGGCCATGTCGTCGACATCCTGCTCGGCAAGAAGAACGCCAAGATCATCCAGTTCGACCATGACGCGCTCAGCGTCTTCGGCATCGGCGCCGACCTGCGCGAGGCCGAGTGGCGCGGCGTCGTACGGCAACTGCTGGCGCAGGGGCTGATGGCCGTGGAGAGCAACTACGGCGCGCTGGTCCTGACCGACACCAGCTCCGAGGTGCTGCGCGGCGAGCGCAAGGTCATGATGCGCCGGGAGCCGGAACGTACCGCGACCAAGGCCGCCAGGACGGCCAAGGAGCGCAAGGCGCCGGTGGACCTTCCCGCCGGGGCGCAGCCGGTGTTCGAGCGGCTGCGCGCCTGGCGGGCCGCGACCGCCAAGGAACAGGGCATGCCCGCGTACGTGATCTTCCACGACGCGACGCTGCGCGAGATCGCCACCGCGCTGCCGTCCTCGCTGGACGAGCTGGGCAAGGTGAGCGGCGTCGGCGAGAACAAGCTCGCCAAGTACGGCGAGCAGGTCCTGGAGACGCTCGCCGCCGAGGATTGAGCACCGTCGAGCGTTGAGCACCGCCGGGGCGAGCACCATCGGCGATTGAGCACCGCCGGGGCGAGCACGTCGAAACGAGCACGCCCAAAAATTGACCGGATTTCTCGAATTCGCAGGTCAGGGGGCCGGTCACCGGATCCGCCCCATGGATGAAACCGCAGGTCAGTGCGGTATATGAACATCATGTTCGCGTTTGCCTTTCCTCCCGTGCCGGCCGCACGATGGAGCCTCTCCGCATCGCGAACGAGCCCCTGACCTGGGGCCTGTTCGCCATGCCCGGAACAAGGGGGAACGCGATGACGATCCTGGTGACAGGTGCGAACGGCGGCGTCGGCCGGCTCGTGGTCGAACGGCTCGCACAGGAAGGCGCGAAGGTGCGGGCGCTGACCCGTACCCCGGCCAAGGCGTCCTTCCCGGACGGCGTCGAGGTGGCCGGCGGCGACCTGACCGAGCCCGAGGGCCTGGTGGACGCCCTGCGCGGTGTCGAGCGCCTGTACCTCTTCCCGGTCGCGGCGACCGCCCGGCAGGTGGTCGAGCTGGCCGTGCGGGCGGGCGTGCGGCGCATCGTCGTGCTGTCGTCCGGTGCCGTGACCGGCGGGTACGACACCGACTTCCACCTGCCCGTGGAGCAGGCCGTGGAGGCGTCCGGCCTGGAGTGGACCCACGTACGGCCCGGGGAGTTCATGCTGAACAAGGTGTGGCTGTGGGGCCCGTCGATCCGTACCGAACGGGTCGTACGGGAGCCGAAGCCGGACGCGGCCTGGTGCCCGGTCCACGAGCGCGACATCGCGGACGTCGCCGTCACCGCGCTGCTCTCCGACGGCCACGCGGGCAAGGCGTACGACCTGAACGGTCCAGAGCCCGTCTCCCTCCGCGACCAGGTCGAGGCCATCGCGTCGGCCATCGGGGAGGAGATCCGGATCGAGCGCGTCACGCCGCAGGAGGCGCGGGAGATCTACCTGAAGCAGGGCGGTTTCGCGGCGGAGAACGCCGACTTCCTGCTGGGCTTCGAGGACTACGGGGGAGGCGAGGCGGACCCGGACTCCGCCGAGGACTTCGACCTGGCCGCGTACGGGCCGTTCCCGACGGCCGAAGCGGTCACCGGACGGCCCGCGCGCACGTTCGCGGAGTGGGCGCGCGACCACGCGGCCGACTTCCGCTGACGGATTCCCAGGGTTATCCCAGACTTCTCCCTGGCCTACTGCCAGGAGAGTCCGATTAGGTAAGTCCCATGAAGGTAACCAGGAAGACGTTGGCGGCCGGCCTCGGCGGGGCCACCCTGCTCGGCCTCGGGCTGTACCTGGCCGTACCGGCCGCCGCCAATCCATCGCCCTCCCCCAGCGCGACCACGTCGGCGCACCCGAAGGCCAAGGAGCCCGGCCAGAAGGGTTACCGGGGCGAGAAGGGACCCCGCCATCGGGGCCAGGACGGTCCCCGCCACCGGGGTCGCTGGGCCGCCGGTGTCCGGGGCGTTCACGGTGAGGCGACCGTGCAGCGCAAGGACGGGTTCCATCTGCGCACCTGGCAGACGGGCGAGGTCACGGGCCGTTCCGGCGCGAACGTGACGGTACGCAGCGCGGACGGCATCAGCTGGACGTGGGTGACCGTCGGCGGCACCCGCGTGCACAAGGAGGGGGAGAAGTCGGCGGTGTCCGCGCTCGCGAACGGCGACCGGGTCATCGTGATCGGTGAGCGGGCCGGCACCACCCGGACCGCCCAGATGATCAGGATCCCGAAACCCAGGTGACCGAGAACCCGCTGGTCCTGATCGTCGAGGACGAGGCCAACATCCGCGACCTGGTCCGGACGGCCCTGCGCTTCCACGGCTTCGAGACCGGCGAGGCCGGGAACGGGGCCGAGGCGCTGCGCGAGGCCCGCGAGCGGCGGCCCGGCCTGATCCTGCTCGACGTGATGCTGCCCGACCTCGACGGGTTCGAGGTCTGCCGCCGGCTGCGGTCCGGCGGCGACGAGACTCCGGTGATCTTCCTGACCGCCCGGGACACCCCCTCCGACACGGTCACCGGACTCACCCTCGGCGGCGATGACTATGTCACCAAGCCGTTCTCGATCGACGCGCTGATCGCCCGCGTCCGCGCCGTACTGCGCCGGGCGTCCCCCAAGGAAGCCGATCCGGTGCTGCGGATCGCCGATCTGGAGCTGGACGAGTCCCGCTGGACCGTACGGCGCGCGGGCACCGACATCGAGCTGTCGCCCACCGAGTTCCGGCTGCTGGCGTTCATGATGCGCAATCCCGGCCAGGTGCTCACCCGGGCCCAGCTCCTTGAGAACGTGTGGGGATGGGAGCACCACGGGAACGCGCAGGTCCTGGAGACCTACGTCAGCTACCTGCGGCGCAAGCTCGATCCGCTGGGCCCGCCGCTGATCCACACCAAGCGCGGCGTCGGCTACGCGCTGCGGGGATGACGCTCAACACCCGGCTGCTGGCCGGGCTCGTCGCGGTGACCCTCTCCGGACTGCTGATCATGGGTCTGGTCAGCGCGTTCGTCCTGCACGGCTACCTGATGCACCGCGTGGACGAGCAGTTGCGTTCCACCCGCGACCGCGCGGTCACCCGCCTCGTGCGGCCCGGCCTTGCCGGTGAGGGCGTGGCGCCGGCGGAGTTCCTCGTTCTGCACGTGAACCGGGCGGGCCAGGTCCGCGTGCTCGGCGCCCCGGGCCCGTCCGTGGACCCGCAGGAGGCGGTCACCGCGGTCGAGAGGCTCGGACCGTCCGGCCTCGCCGCCCATGCCGGGGAGCCGTTCTCCCTTGAAGGGATGCGCGCGGTGGCCCGCCCGTCCCGTACGGGCGGAACGGTGGTCGTCGCGACGCCGCTGGACGAGATCCGCTCGGCCGTCCGCAACCTCGTCCTCACCGAGATCGCCACGGCCGCCCTGCTGCTCGCCGCGCTCCTCCTGCTCGGCCGCTGGCTGATCGCCCGAGGCCTGCTCCCGCTCAACCGGATGGCCCTGACGGCCCAGGCGATCGCGGCCGGCGGCGACCTGCGCGCGCGGATGCCCGACCCGGAATCCCGTTCCGAGACCTCCCGGCTCGCCGCCGCGATCAACGTGATGCTGGACCGGATCGAGCAGGCCTTCCACGCCCGGAGCCGTTCCGAGGCCCGCGTCCGCGAGTTCGCCGCCGACGCCTCGCACGAACTCCGCACGCCGCTCACCACGATCCAGGGGTACGCGGAGCTCTACCGGCACGGCGCCCTCGGCCCCGACGAACTGCCCGACGCCATGCGCCGTATCGAGGACGAGGCCCAGCGCATGAGCCGCCTCGTCCACGACCTGCTCGAACTCGCCCGCCTCGACCGCGAGGCCTCCCTGAAGCCCGTCCGCACCGACCTGGCCGCGCTCGCCCGCGACGCCGTCGCGGACGCATCGGCCGCCGACCCGGACCGTACGTTCACGCTCGACGCCCCCGACTCGCTCGAAGCCGTCGTGGACGAGCCGCGCCTCCGCCAGGTCCTCGCCAACCTGCTGGCGAACGTCCGTACCCACACCCCTGCAGGAACGCCCGCCACCGTACGGCTGACCCCGGACCCGCTCACCATCGAGGTCATCGACGAGGGCCCGGGTATGTCCGCAGGCGACGCCGCCCGCGCCTTTGAACGCTTCCACCGTTCAGGGGAAGGAACCACCGGGGCGGGCCTCGGTCTCCCCATCGTCACCGCCATCGCCGCCGCCCACGGCGGACGGGCCGAACTGCTCTCGTCCCCGGGCAAGGGCACGACCGTTCGCGTCACGCTTCCGGCACGTTCCATCACCGAACCGGTTGCCACGGCGGTAGATGATCCAGAAGGGTGACGGGCATGCAGCCCCTCGCCCCCTCGGACCCGCCGCGCATCGCCGCGTTCCACCTGCTGGCCAGGCTCGGCGCCGGCGGGATGGGCCGGGTCTACCTGGCCAGGTCCCCGGGCGGCAGGCTCGCGGCCGTCAAGGTCATCCACACCGACAAGGCGGACGACCCCAGGTTCCGGCAGCGGTTCCGCCGCGAGACCGAGGCGGCCAAGGCCGTCAGCGGCTTCTACACCGCACCCGTCATCGACGCCGACCCCGACAGCGACCCGCCCTGGCTGGCCACCGCGCACGTCCCCGGCCCGGACCTGAAGACGGTCATCCAACAGCACGGCCCGCTCCCCGCCCGGATGGTCACCGCTCTGGCCGCCGCCCTCGCCGAGGCCCTGACCGCGATCCACGCCGCGGACCTCGTCCACCGCGACCTCAAGCCGTCCAACATCCTGCTCGCCCAGGACGGCCCCCGCGTCATCGACTTCGGCATCGTGCACGCCTTCAACGCCACCGACATCACCCAGGGCATGATCGGTACCCCCGAGTACATGTCCCCGGAACAGGCCCGCGACGAGGAGATCGGCCCGGTCAGCGACGTCTTCTCCCTCGGCGGCGTCCTCTGCTTCGCCGCCACCGGCCGACCCCCGTTCGGAACGGGCACCAGCCTCCCCGTCCTGATCCAGCGCCTGCTCACCGGAAACCCGGACCTCACCGGTGTCCCCCCGGCCCTGCACTCCCTGATCACCCGCTGCCTGGCCAAGGAACCCGCCGACCGCCCGACCCCGCACGAACTCCTGGAAGAACTGGCGGCCGAGGTCGCCGGCCACCGCACCGACTGGGCCACCGGCCCCCACGCCACTCTGATCGACGCCCACGCCGCCGAGATCTCCCACTACGCCACCCCCGAACCCACACCACCCGACCCCGAACCAGACCCACCCACACCCGATCCACCGCGCCCGACGCCGCCGCCTGCGGAGCCTCCCCGGCCAGAGCCGACTCCGCCCGCGCCCTCTCCGCCCACACCACACCCGTTCACCACGGTCACCGACCGGACAGAGCCACCGTCCAGCGTCGCGCCACGTCCCAAGGCAGGCAGAGTCAGACGTTCCGCACTGGCCGTGGTGCTGACCGTCGGGGTCGTCTCGGGAGGCGTGGCCCTCGCCAACCGCGGGGATTCCGGCCAGGGCGGCGGCTTCCGCCCCTGGTCGGTGGACGGCGTGTACGGCCCGACGGTGGTGGCCGATGGACGGGTGTACGCGGGCCGTTCCACCGGTACGGCCGCCTATGACGCGCGTACGGGCCAACGCCGATGGGCGTCGACCGGTGGCCTGGAAACCGTCATCGGCCGCTACGGCGACCGCCTTCTGGTCCGTAGCGAGAGCAAGCTGTCCGGGCTCGACCCGGCCACCGGCAAGCGGCAATGGCAGGTCCCGCTCAGCAAGGACGGCTGCGTGCCGGGCAAGCCCGACGATGCCGGGAACCTCGCCGTACTGGACGAGATCGACCGCCCGGAGACCCGGGACGACCTGCAGATCTCCGTCATCGATCTGGCGAACGGCCAACGCCGCTGGACCACGACCCTTCCCGGGGCTTCCTGTTCCGGCCTCGCCCGGGACAGCACCGCGGACCGGATCAACGTCAAGATCACCGGCTCTGGCACCGGCAAGGGATCCCTCATGTCCTACGGGACGACCTCGGGCGAGAGCTGGCGATTCACCGGAGACATCGAGGAGGTCGCGTCCGACGACGAGAACGTGTACGCCCTGGCCGAGACGGCGAACGACCAGTTCCGGCTGCACGCGCTGACCGCGAGCACCGGACGCTCACGCTGGGACGCGTCGATCCCGGTCAAGTCGGACGCGGCCCTGGCGGCCTCAGGCACCACCGTCTACGTGCTCGCCGACGGTACCGTGCACGCCTTCGACCGTACGAAGGGCACCCGGCTCTGGCGGACGGACTTCCCCGACGCGAATTCCGGCGAGTTGGAGATCCACGGAAACATCGCCTACATACGCCAGAACCGCGACGAGAACTCGCTGTTCGGCACCAAGCGCCGCACGACGCTCGCGGCCGTCGACCTCCGTACGCGCAGCCAACTCTGGAAGTCCGACCGCGACTCCACCGCACGAATGGCAGGCGTCGACAACGGCACCCTCTACCTCAGGACGCATACGCCGCGCCGATTCCGCTCCGACGGCAATTCCCTCATCGCCCTCGACGCGCGTACCGGCAAGGAGCGCTGGACGACCGACCTGAAGGTGAACGCATTGGCCCTGGGCCAGGATGCCGTCTACGTCGTGGACGGCAAGGAACTCCTGGCCATCAACGCGGCCACCGGCGAACGCCCCTGACACCCGTACCGGAGCAGGCGCACACGGCCGCACCGCTCCGCGTACCCCTGTCAGATCGCCTTCGGTGGCAGGATGATCACCCATGACTGCCGGGGATACCGCGCTTCGAACCGTCCCCGCGAAGACAGGGCCACGCGACCGCCGCCTCAGGAGGACCCATGCTGGTGGTCCGAACCGATTTCTCTGATCAACAGGCATGGGAAGCCGTCCGTACGACCATCGAGACGCCCAACGAGGACGGCTTCAGGGCGTACGGGGAGGTCATCGACGATCCGGCGTACAGGGATCTGCCAACGGACCGGGTCCTGACCATGGTCAGGCAGGACGGTGCTGAGCACCGGTTCATGGCCGTGGTGGACAGGACCACCCTCGGTTCGGCTGAGATGCCCCTTCTCGTGATCGACCAGCGCGCCGAACCCGACGGCGCGATCCGTGTCATCGCCACGGAGTTCTGGTCGATCGACAACAACCTCTCCATCGCGAACATGGACTACGAGGAGTTCGCCGATGCCGTCGATGAGGACGGCACCTTCAGAGGCTTCTGAATTCACCCCGTAGGCGTGGAGCGGTGCTGGTCAGTACTTCCTGGAACTCGCGGGCCGCCGGGGATCCACGTTGCCCAAGGGGGATGGTGTGCAGGACGGACTTGGCGGTTTCGGTGATCAGGCGGTTGCGGTACGAGGGCTCCAGTGCGTCCAGCACCGCCGACGCCTGCCGGGCGCCTTCGCGGATGCCGCCGTTCACCACGGTGCAGCGGGCTGCGTGGAGCTGAACATTGGTCTTGTACACGTAGTCGCCGGGGCGGCTCAGAGCGAGCACATTCCCACGCGCTCTGTCAGCTTCGGCTTCGTCGCCCGCGCCCGCGTAGACCCAGCTTTCGGCGAAGCGTGGCTGGTCAAAGCTCCAAAGCGTCGGGAAGACGCTGGCACGGCCGTCGCCTCCTTCGAACCTGACAAAGGTGTGCAGCGCCTGTTTCGCCTCGTCGTGCCTCCCGAGGAGAGACAGTGCCTTTGCCCGGGTCCCGGCAAGGTCGGCGTTCCAGAAGGAGGGCGAGTCACCCGCAAGCCGCTGAGCGGCTTCGATCAACCGGAGAACGGTCTCCAGGTCACGCTGCCCGTAGAGGCCGAAGCCCACTTCTTCGGTACGGACCATCAGGCGAACATCAAGGTCACCGGACGCGTCGGCGGCGGCTCTCGCAGTGCGCCACCAGTGGATGGCGCCACCATGGTCACCGAGTCGGGTCAGCACGTTGGCGTGCAGCGTGGACAGTGCCGCGAGGACTCGATGCAGCTCCGGGAGGTCCTTGGCATTGGCGGTCTTCAGTTGACGATGGATTGCCAGCAGATCGACGCTGAGGCCGTTGCGGACCGCGACCGGCGGGCGCGTACGTAGCGCGTGTAGTTGATCGACACAGGTCAAGCCCCAATCCTCGATGGAGCGGGGCTCACTCTCCCGAGCCAGGTCGAGGAGTTGGCGGAGGGATTCACCGGGCGAGCTGAACGCTCCGGCCGCTATACCGACGGTGGCCAGCAGCAGGCGTCGACGCTCCATCTTGTCTCGTTCCTGGAGGTCTCAGGATCAGGTGGGGAGCAACGTGCGGGGAGCGGTGCTGGCCAGGACTTCTTGGAACTCCCGCGGCGCGGGGCGCTGTCGTTGCTCGATGGGAATGGCGCGGAGTACGTTCCTGCCGATCTCGCTGATCATGTGGCTGCGGTACGAGGCCGGGAGCGCGTCGAGTACGGCCGCTGCCTGCTGGGAGCCCTGGTCGACGCCGCCCCTCACGACGGTGCAGAGTGCTTCGTGGAGCCGGACGTTCGCCGCGTACTGATAGTCCAGGAAGCGATGTGCCAGGACGCGGTCGCGGGCGGCATCCGCGCCGGTTTCCTCCCCCGCGCTTGCGTAGACCCAGCTTTCGGTGAACTGGACTTGGTCGCTGGTCCAGTAAGCGGGGATGAGGCTTGACGGCCAGTCGTCCGGAGCGGCGTTCACAAAGTCGTGGAGGGTCCGCTTCGCCTCTGCGTGCCTGCCAAGCAGGGAGAGTGCCTTCGCTTGCGTTCCGGCGATGAGTGCTTGGCCGAGGGAGGGGCGATCTCCGGCGATCTGTTGCGCCTTCTGGGTGAGTTGGAGGACGGTCGCCGGGTCGCGCTGGCCATAGAGCCCAGCGCCCGCTTCGGAGCGGCGGACCATGAGGCGAAGGTCGAGATCTCCAGTGGCGTCGGCTGTCTGGCGGGCGGTGCGCCACCAGCGCACTGCCGAGCCGTGTGCGCCAAGGCGGGTCAGGATGTTGGCGTGGAGTGTGGAGAGAGCGGCCAGGATGCGCAGCAACTCGGTCCTGTCCTCTTCGCCGGGAGTCTGGATCTGGCGCTGGATGGCGAGCAGATCCAGGACGAGGTCTTCGCGGGCTTCCTGCGGTGGGCGGGTGCGGAGAGCGTGAAGGTGATCGGCGCAGGCCAGCTGCCAGTCGTCCATGTCGCGGGGCGCGCTGGTCAGCGTGGCATCGAGGAGTTGGACTGCTGCTTCCCCCTGGGGCGCGAGCGCACCGGCTCCCACACCTAGAACGGCCAGCCGGAGGAGAAGTCGACGCTCCATTTCGTCCCATTCCTGAGGAGTGTCCGTTCCTTGGACGCTACCCAGCGGGGTCGCCTCTGACGCGGGCCGGTTGAAGAGCCTGTCCTCGGTGGTGTCGTACGCGAGGGCGTACAGGAGGCGGTACGTGGGGCCGGGAACGTGTTCGCCGGCTTCGTGGCCTCGGATCGTGCGTTCGAGGTCTCTGAGGCTGGGCAGCCGTCGCTTGATGCGGTCAGGCGCGATCTCGCGGAAGCACTCGGCCAGTCCGGCGACGGTGTAGCCGTGCGCCTTGCGCTCCGCTCGCATCCGTGACCCGGGACGGGCCGTCTGCTGGGCAGGCATCACGCCGACCCCTCCATGATCTGCGGATATTCGCGGATACGCAGTCGTATCCGCGCTCACCCCTACTTATCACGGTGACTCAGGGGCTCGATGTGGATTCACTGAGTTACGGCGGCAGGCCTTGCTTGCCTCAGAGACAAGGCGGCCCCGGCTGGTGGGCTAGCACCAGTACCGGGGCCTTGATCCGACAACGGAGGTCGGACCCATGGCTGATCGTAGGACCGAGACCGATCCGCTCGCAGTGCTGGACGCGTTCTTGTCCGCATGCGGTTTCACGACCGAGCGCCGAGCGAGCGGGCTCAGGGTGGTCAATCCGCAGGTGATGGGGTGTTGCTCGCTGGTGGCCGACACCATCGGCTGCCGGGCGCGGGACGAGGACCAGCGGGTGTGGTTCTGGACGTCGTGGGGCGAGCCGATCGCTCCGGCCGACCGGATCTCCGATGCCGCGCTGGCCGTCATGGCGTACATGGGCGAACGGGCGCATGCGCCGGAGGCAGGGCGATGACCGCCGTCGCGCCATGGGGAGCGGCTGAGCTTGATCCGGAACGGGCGGTTGCCGAGCTGGCGCGCCGATTCCCCAGGGTGCTGACCTGGTACGGCGAGTACACCGGCTCCTGGTGGGCCATGCTCCGGGACCGGAACGGGCGGGATCATCTGGTGGAGGCGCACACTCCGGCCGAGCTGGGACGGCGGCTGGAGGAGATCTTCTGGTACCGGCAGGTGTCCCGCTACGCGCGTCCCCCCGCAAGGACCCCCGCGAGGACCGGCGCGAGGACCGGCGCGAGGACGCCCGCAGGTACGCCCCGTCCCAGAGATGGGCGCCCGCCGCGCCGCGCCCCCGTACGGCGCCGGTCGCTGCTGCGGCGAGTGCTCGGCATCGCCGCCTTGCGTTGACTCGTGGCGTGTTCGCCTCCACGGGCGATGCGAGGGGCGAACACGCCACGAGTCAACGAGGGGAGCGGTGGGCGGCGGTCAGCCGCTCCGGGGCTCGCGTGCCTCTTCGGCGAGGACCTCTTCCATCGTGGTGCTCAGGTGATCGAGGAAGCCCTCGAACCGTTCGAGCAGCTCGGGCGGGTACTGGGCGAGCATGGCGTCCATGTGCCGGGCGAGGGGCGCGAAGAACTCGATGGCGGGCGCCTGGATCTGGGGGCTGCTGCGCAGGGTGACGACCCGCCGGTCGGTGTTCTCGCGCGTACGGACGACGTGCCCGGCGGTCTCCAGCCTGTTCAGCAGCGTCGCCGTGGCGCCCGATGACAGCGAGATCCGTTCGCTGAGCCGGGACGGGGTCAGCGGCTCGCCCTTGTCCTCGGCGTAGAGGATCTCCGCCAGGGCGGCGGCGTCGGTCGAGTGCAGTCCCAGCCAGCGCGCGAAGCGCCGGGTCATCTCGGTGTAGTTGGCCCCGAACACCCGCAGGCCGCCCAGGATCTGCCCGCGATGCGCCGCGAGGTCACTGGGGTCCGGCGCCTCCATCGATGTCCTCCGCTGTCGTACCGCGATCCGCCCCGTGCCGCATCCGCCCGTGCCGCATCCGCCCGAGCCGCATCCGCACCGTGGCGTATCCGCTCTGTGGCGCGCTTTGACAATCTATCGCTCCCACAATATATCTTCATCATAAAGTAACTTCATGATGGAGGTAATTGTTGTGAGTGATGCTCCGGCCGCGCGCCGATGGCTCGGGCTGATCGCCCTCTCGCTGGGGGTGGGACTGATCGTGGTGGACGCCACGATCGTCAACGTGATCGTTCCCCCGCTGGTCGAGGACCTGAACGTCGGCTCGGTCCAGGTCCAGTGGGTCCAGGAGTCGTACGCGATCGTCTTCGCGGCGCTGCTGCTGGTGACCGGCCGCCTGTCGGACCTGATCGGTGCCCGGCGGATGTTCCTCGCCGGAGTCGTCGTCTTCGCGGCGACCAGCGTCCTGGCCGGGCTCGCGACCGGCGGCGGGACGCTCGTGGCGGCGCGCTTCCTGCAGGGGATCGGCGGGGCGATGATCCTGCCGTCCTCGCTGGCCCTGGTGAACGCCAACTTCACCGGACGCGAGCGCGGTCAGGCGTTCGCGATCTGGGGCTCGACGATCGGTGCCGCGGCCGCCCTCGGCCCGCTGCTCGGCGGCGCGCTCGCGGAGGGGTCGTGGCGCTGGGCCTTCGGCATCAACATCCCGCTCGGTGCCCTGGTCTTCGCGGGAGTGGCGGCGTTCCTCGCGCCCTCGCCGCGTACGAGCGGGCGCGTCGACGTCATCGGCGCGCTCCTGTCCATCGCCGGGCTCGGGCTGCTCGCGTTCGCGATGATCGAGGGACGCACGTACGGCTGGCTCGGCACCGTCCATCCGCTGAACATCGCGGGCCTGTCCTGGGACGGCGGGCCGTCACCCGTGCTGGTCGCGCTGCTGGTGGCCGTGGTGGCGCTGACCGCCTTCGCTCGCAGGCAGGCCGCACTCGGACGCGACGGCACCGGCACGCCGCCCCTGGTCGATCTGCGGCTGTTCTCGATCGCGTCCTTCCGGAACGGCAACATCGCGACGCTGTTCATCGGGCTCGGCGAGTTCGGCATCATCGCCGTGCTGCCGCTGTGGCTGCAGTTCACCCTCGGCTACGGCGCGCTCCAGGCCGGACTCGCCCTGGTCCCCCTGGCCGTGGGCAGCTTCCTGGCCAGCGGCGCCAGTGCGGGGATGGACGGCAAGGTCTCGCCGCTGGGGATGGTCCGCCTCGGGCTGGCACTGGAGGTCGCGGGCCTGGCCTGCCTGGGCCTGATCGCGACGGCGGACGTCCCGTGGTGGCCGATCGCGCTGGCCCTGATGCTGTACGGGACGGGCGTCGGGTTCGCCACGGCCCAGGTCACCAACGTCGTGCTCACCGACGTCCCGGACGCGAGCGCCGGTCAGGCTTCGGGCATCCAGAGCGCCGCGCGCGAGATGGGCGCCGCGCTGGGCATCGCGGTGCTCACCACGGTCTTCTTCAGCATGCTCGATTCCAAGGTGGACCGGCTGCTGACCGGCGGCGGCATGCCCGATGCCGAGGCCGCCCGGCACGCGGGTGCCGTCACCGACAGCGCCGGCGCGGTGATCGCGCCACTGGCCGCCGATCCGAGGACCGTCGCCGTCGCCGACGCGGCACGGCAGGCGATGACCGAGGCGCTGGCCTTCGGTGCCTACCTCGCGGCGGGACTGCTCGTCCTCGGGCTCATCGCCACAGCCCTCATCCCTCGCGGCACCGCCACCGCCGCCGACGCCGATGCGGTCGAGCCGGCCCGTACGTAGGTCGGCTCGTACATCAAGCTGCCCGTACGTGAGGCCGCTCTTACGTGAGGCGGGTACGGCCCCGGCCCGTCGCTGGACGGGCCGGGGCCTGGGATCGCCCGGTGCCTGCTCCGGGGTCAGCGACCGCGCTGGAGTTGGCGGTTGGGCATCTGCCGGGCGTTCCGGCGGACATTGTTGCGGGCGAAGCCCGCCGACTTCGGGTCGGAATTCCGCCCCTTGCCCTTCTTCTTCAGGGCTTTCTGGAAGGGGTTGTCGTCACCGTTGTTGTGGTTCATGGGGTTCTGGTTGATGGCACGCAAGAACTGACACCTCCGGGCAGGTCGAATTCGGCCCGCTAAAGGCCGATGAAAATGGCTTGAGGACAGGCCTGAGGACAAGCCTGAGGAACGAGCGCCGGAACGGGTGTGGAGTCATCGTGCCTGGTCACGGCCGTGCGAACCCATGCGGAGACACAGGTGTTCACGGTGGCGAACAGGCGTTGAAAGCGATGTGATGCCGATGAATCCGCGCCCGTGGCGCTGGACTGGGAGCGGGCCGGGACGGCGTTCGGGGCAATGTACGGAACGAGGGTGCGTATCAGTGCTTCGCACCAATGCTTCGTAACGATGCGCCCGCGCTGTCGCGGCGGCTCAACCGGTGGGTATCAGGACTCCATGGCCCCAATATTAGCTTCATGATCCGCTCTGTCAACCCCGTCATTCGATCCGGGGTGACGGGCGGGCCGTCGCGCGGGTGCTGGCCGGATTTGTCGGTTTCATGGCAAGTGAAGGCGGGCAGCGGAATAATCGCCCAGATGGTGCCACTTCCGTTGCGCTTCCACTGCCGGCCCGTACCGGGGGCCGCTGTGACGATGCTGGGGCTGGGCGGGGTGGCCGAGCCCGTCTGGGGCTGGGGGCTGTTGCAGACCTCTCACGCCACGCTGACCGAAGTGGCCGCGCTGGCGCCGCACCCCGAATCGTGTCTGCCCCTAGGAGCCGGGCAGGGGGCCTACTGGGCCGACCTGGCGGTACGGGACCACGTGACCGGTGAGGTGTGGACCGGGACCAAGACGTTCCTGCCGAGCCGCGTGGACGGTATCCAGGCGATGACGGGCGTGACCACGACCCTGATGTCGGACGCGGAGTTCATCACGGGGATCCCGGGCGCATGGTCGGGCGCGATCGCGGGCGTTCCGGGGCACGGCTATCTCCATCCGAACGGCGTCGGCCGGCTACCGCTCGGTCCCTCCGACCTGGCGGACGCGCCGCAGCACATCCGCACGTTCTTCCCCGTACTGCTCGACGCGCGCATCGACCCGGAGGCGGTCTGCGCGCTCGCCGGCGACTTCCTGGACGTACCGGGCCGGTCGTACGTTCTGGCCGCGTTCCTGCTCCAGGACCTGCAGAGCCACCGGCATCACCTGGACGTAGTACGGGAGGCGCCTCCGGGGTGGGAGCACACGGGCAACGCGTGCCATCTCGTACGCGGCACCGAGACCGTACGGCTGGAGCACCTCTGGCTTGAGGGGCGTGCGTGCGAGCTGCCCGTGAAGGAGTTCCACCGGGCGCTCGACGCGTACGAACAACTACTCGGCTAGGGCGCGGCGGCTTCCGCCTCGGCTTCGGCGCGGAGCTGCTCGTACTCCTTGAGGACCTTCTTACGCGCGCGCCCGGACAGGCGGTCGATGTAGACGCGCCCCTCCAGGTGGTCGCACTCGTGCTGCAGGCATCGGGCGAGTAGCCCGGTCCCCTCTACGGTGACCTCGTTGCCCTTCACATCGAAGCCGTGGCACGTCGCACGGTCGGGACGGGCCAGCTTGGCGTACGGGCCGGGCACCGAAAGGCAGCCCTCGTCGTCATCGTCCAGGCGGCGCTCCCCGAGTTCCGGTAGGACGAGGGTGGGGTTGATGAGGACGCCCTTGTGCTCGCGGTCGTCGGCGTCATGGCAGTCGTACACGAACACGCGCAGGCCTACGCCGACCTGGTTGGCGGCGAGCCCGACGCCGTTCGCCTCGTACATGCTGGCGAACATGTCCTCCACGAGCTGTGCGAGCTCGTCGTCGAACCGTTCGACCGTACGGCACGGCGCGTGCAGGACCGGCTCCCCCACCAGCGTGATCGGTCGTACCTGTCCCGTCATCCCGCATCCCTTCCCGCGTCCGGGCGAACCCAGCGTCGGCCCCCTGAATGCTACTGACGTCGCGTGCCCGTTACTCACGGCCGGCACGATGCCCGTGACTCCCCACCCACTCTGCATTCACGGACTTGGCGGCAGGTTCAAGGCACGTTGTCCAACACGTCACCCACCACCCGCTGTGCGCGACTTGCCACGCTCGAGCCGAGTTGTACGACACAATCGACCCGTGCGGGACCACGACCAGAACACCCTCCAAGGTGACTTCGGCGAAGCCTGGCTAGAGGCTGTCGCAGCGGGCTGCGGCCTCCTTCACGGTCGGCCTACCACGGTAGATCTCCAGAAGGCGGACGTGCAGCTCGTGTACCCAGGGGTGGAACTGGGGACGTACTACCCCACTGTGAACGTGCAGGTAAAAACTACGATCGAGCTTAGGCAGCTTGACTCCGGAGACTTCAGCTACGACCTTGACCTTGAGACCTACCATGTGCTCAGGCGCACCGATCACGCCGTTGGTAGAGTACTCGCCGTCATCGGCGTTCCTGGAGAAGGTGAGAAGGTGCGCCTTCACGAGCAGGGAACGCTCCTGTGCGGTCGTGGGGCATGGGTGTCACTTGAGGGCATGAAGCCCTCAAGCAACGGGACGAGCCAAGTGGTCCGCCTTCCTACGATCAACAGCCTGGATCGTTCAGGCCTGTACAGGATGCTCAAGACGTACGGAGTTCGGCGATCGACCCCGGTTCCCGCCATTGATGTTTGGGAGCAACCGTGAGCCAACTGGATGCCGCTCCTGGGCGTGCCGCATTTAAGGCCCCCGGTCTGGAAGCGCTCAAAAACTACCTTCAGAGATCAGGTTGGTCTCTCGAGGATGTCGATGGCCGTACGAGCCTGTGGCGACCCGCTGATGGTGTCGCCGATCGCGTGATTCGCATCGTCCTACCTGCACAGCAGAATGTGCGCGACTATTCCGAGCGCGCCTACGAGGCTTTGGAGGCACTATCTTTTGTTGAGCGGAGGCTGCCCCAGGAGATAGTCAATGACATTCTTTTTGGCGGGGCAGACAATGTTGCCGTCCGCCTCACTCCAGACGTTCCACCGGGCGAAGCCCCCTTAAACCTTGCGCATTCTGCAATTTCTGCCCTCAAGAACTATGTGGTCGCCGCCGCTGCCGCACTGGACTCTGACTCTCTCGTCCTGCCCCCGAGGCGCCCTCAGCGCGCTGAAGCTTATGCTGCCCAAGCAAGGATCTCGACGCAGCCGGGAAGTTTCATTCTTTCTCTCGCACTGCCCCTGGACGACGTTTATTCAACTGAGACTGATGATTCAGTGCCGCCAGGCCAGGAGTCGCTCGTTCAGGTACCCCCTCAGCCCTTCGGGCGAAAAGTGACGAACAGAATGCTTGCGGCCGCAAGGAAGGCCCAAGGGTTGGCGGAGCACGTCAGCGAGGGGAACCTTCCGCTCTCCTCGTTTGGAGAACATTCTCCGGGTGCGCCTAATGCTACAGAACTCGCCGCCTTGAGTTCCTTGGGAGGCGTGGACCATGGAACATATCAGGTCCGTTTCGCCAAAACACCGCTTGCAGGTGGCGCGACACTTCCGGCATTTCTTCGCATAACGCCTGGCCAGCAACGCATTCTCGGTGAAGCTGCCGACTACCTGCGCACCAAGCAATCCAGGGCGGGAGTCACTGTCACCGGCCTCGTCGTCCGCTTGTTCCGGGAAGGTAAATATGGGCGAGGAGAGGCGGTGGTTCAAGGTGTTTCTGATGACTCCGGTGAACCTCGTCGGTATCGAGTGGAACTAGGTGAGACCGACTACAACGAGGCGTTCCGGGCTCACGGGAATGGGCTACTGGTAACCGTGACGGGCGATTTGGACATAAGGGGAACGAGGCGATCGATTCGAAGAATCACATCGTTCTCTGTTCTCCCGGGCCCGGAAGACGAGTAGCCGGCAAGTACAACCTGGTTTTACGGGCACTTGCAATCGCTTGCGGTACAAGCCGAGCGCAGCTCAGCCGCCCTGGCGGCGGGATCGGTTTGGTTCTCCCTGCTGACAGCGCGGGCCACAATGGGGTCCGTTCGTCCCCGACCGTGATCGTTCACTCGCCCTCGCGATGGCGTGGGTGCCGGTGGCCGGTCGTGGGCCCCCTGAATGCTACTGACGTCGCGTGCCTATACTCGCGGTTGCGGATGGTTCACCTGTGCCGCGTCCCAGCGGACGGGTGTCGTAAGAGGGAACCCGGCGAGATTCCGGGACTGCCCCGCAGCGGTGAACGGGAACGACCGCCGTCATCACGCACTGGACCGCCGGAAGCGGTCTGGGAAGCGACGGCCAGTAGGGCGTGCCTGACCGGCACGGTGCCCGTGAGTCCGAAGACCTGCCTCCGCCCGCGCGCCGGCCGGCGCGCGGAGTCCATGGCGACGAGGGAGAGCTGCCATGACATCTACGACCGTGCTCGGTTATCCCCGGATCGGCCCGGAACGCGAGCTGAAGCGCGCGACCGAGGCCTACTGGGCGGGACGCGCCGGCGAAGCCGAGCTCCTCCGTACGGGAGCGGGCCTGCGGCGCGACGTGTGGACCGGGCTGAGGGACGCCGGGCTGGAGCAGATCCCGTCCAACACGTTCTCGCTGTACGACCAGGTGCTCGACACCACCGTCCTGCTGGACGCGGCGCCGGCGCGCTTCCGGCATCTCAGCGGGCTGGACGCCTACTTCGCGATGGCGCGGGGAGCGGACGGCATTCCGGCGCTGGAGATGACGAAGTGGTTCGACACGAACTACCACTACCTCGTTCCTGAGCTGGGCCTGGACACGAGGCCGCGGCTCGCCGGCGGGGGCGGGGCCAAGCCGATCGCCGAGTACCGGGAGGCGCGGGCGCTCGGCATCGAGACCCGGCCGGTGCTGGTGGGCCCGCTGACGTACCTGCTGCTGGCCAAGCCCGCGCCGGACGCGCCCGAGGGCTTCCGGCCGCTCGACCTGCTGGACCCGGTCGTCGAGGTGTACGCGGAGCTGCTCGAACGGCTCGCCGGCGAGGGCGCGCAGTGGGTCCAGCTGGACGAGCCCGCGCTCGCGGCGGACCGTACCGACGAGGAGCTGGAGGCGCTCCGCCGGGCGTACGACCGGCTCGCCGGGCTGACGTCACGGCCTCGCCTGATGGTCGCCACCTACTTCGGGGAGATCGGCGCGGCGCTTCCCGCCCTCGCCGCGACCCGGGTGGAGGCGATCGGCCTGGACTTCGTCGCCGGGCCCGGCAACCTCCAGGCGCTGGCCTCGATCGGCGGGCTGCCGCGCCGCACGCTGGTCGCCGGGGTGGTGGACGGCCGCAACGTGTGGCGCACCGACCTGTCCAAGTCCGTGTCGACCTGCGCCTCGCTGCTCGGCCTGGTGGGCGAGGTGGTGGTCGGTACCTCCTGCTCGCTGCTGCACGTACCGCTGGACGCGGACGCCGAGCCGGACCTGGACCCCGGGCTGCGGGCGCGGCTGGCGTTCGCGCGGCAGAAGGTGGACGAGGTGGTGCTGCTCGGCCGGGCGCTGCGCGAGGGCCACGACGTGATCGCCGACGCGGACGGGGACGTGGTGGCGCGGCCCAGGATCGACAACCGGGTACGGGCGCGGCTGGACGCGCTCGGCGACGGTTCCGTCCGTCCCGACCGGTCCGTACGGTTCGCGGCGCAGCAGCGAGCGCTGGAGCTACCGCCGCTGGCGACCACGACGATCGGCTCGTTCCCGCAGACGGCGGAGGTACGGCGGGCGCGCGCCGACCACCGGGCCGGGCGGATCGACGCCGACGCGTACGAGAAGGTCATGCGGGCCGAGATCGACCGCGTCATCGCGCTGCAGGAGGAACTGGGCCTGGACGTCCTCGTCCACGGCGAGCCCGAGCGCAACGACATGGTGCAGTACTTCGCCGAGCAGCTCGACGGGTACGCGGCCACCGTGAACGGCTGGGTGCAGTCGTACGGCACCCGCTACGTCCGGCCGCCGATCCTGCACGGGGACGTGTCGCGCCCGGAGGCGATGACCGTCCGCTGGACGACCTACGCGCAGTCGCGCACGCGCCGTCCGGTCAAGGGCATGCTGACCGGGCCGGTGACGATGCTGGCCTGGTCGTTCGTCCGGGACGACCAGCCGCTCGGCGAGACCGCCCGGCAGGTGGCGCTGGCGCTGCGGGACGAGATCCGCGATCTGGAGGCCGCCGGGATCGGGGTCGTCCAGGTCGACGAGCCGGCGCTGCGCGAGCTGCTGCCGCTGCGCCGGTCCGCGCACGCCGCGTACCTGGAGTGGGCGGTCGGCGCGTTCCGGCTGGCGACCTGCGGGGTGGCGGACTCCACGCAGATCCACACGCACATGTGCTACTCGGAGTTCGGCGAGGTCATCGGCGCCATCGGCGACCTGGACGCCGACGTGGCGAGCGTGGAGGCGGCCCGTTCGCACATGGAGCTGGTCACCGACCTGCGCGAGGCCGGGTACGGCAGCGGCATCGGGCCGGGCGTGTACGACATCCACTCGCCGCGCGTTCCGGCGGTCGAGGAGATGGAGGAGTCGTTGCGGCGGGCCCTGCAGGCCATCGCGCCGGGACGGCTCTGGGTCAACCCCGACTGCGGGCTGAAGACCCGCGGCTATCCGGAGACCGAGGCGGCGCTGCGCAACATGGTGGAGGCGGCGCGCCGCGTCCGCGACTCCCTGTCCAGCTGACCCTCTCAGCGTCTGATCCACTCAGGGTCTGACTCACTCAGCGTCTGACCCACTCAGCGCCGGTCCGGTACGGCATCGTGCCGGGCCGGCGCGTTCGGGCGCAAGAGCGCGCCGGAGGGTTGGGAACGGTCCCGGTCTGGAACGGGATCCGGCATGGCCCGTCACAGAGGGACTTGCCCCTCGTGTTGCTTGTGTGCAGATTGATAACCGCAGCGCCCAAGAAATTGTCATCGTGACTATCTCTGTGGAGGCGACCGCGCAACGGTGTAAGGACAGTGGTGCGCGAACGCGTTCGGGGGACCTGGCAAGGAGGTCCACGTGAACGAGCAGATCAGACCGGCGGCCACCAGGCTGCGGCTCGCGGAGGTGCCGGAGGCGCTGGCACGTCCGCTGCGCCCGCATCTCGAGGCGGCGGCGGAAGAGATGGTCCGCGAGATCCAGGGGCTGGTGCCCGAGTACGCGCGGCCGGCGGAGAGCACCTACGGCCGCCGGATGCGCTGGACGGTCGAGGAGACCGTGCGGCACTTCGTCGAGGCGATGGGCCGGCCGGAGACCGGCTGGGACGAGCTGACCCGGATCTATGTCGGCATCGGCGCGCACGAGGCGCGCGGCGGCCGCAGCCTGGACGGGCTGCAGACCGCGATCCGGGTGAGCGGGCAGGTGGCGTGCCGCCGCTTCATCAAGGACGCCCGGCGGCTCGACTGGTCGCTGACCACCCTCGGGCAGATCATCGAGTCGCTGTTCGTCTTCCTGGAGGAGCTGGCCGGCGCCGCCGCGCAGGGCTACGCCGACGCGCGGCAGCGGCTGGCCACCGAGCGCGAGCGGCACCGGTGGCGGCTGCGCGACCTGCTGGTCGTCGAGCCGCCCGCCAGCATCGAGGCGGTCGCCGAGCTGGCCTCCGCCGCCGGCTGGGAAACGCCGCGCACGGTCGCGCTGGTCGCGCTCGGCCCGGCGCTGGAGGACCACGCGCCGGTCACCCCGCCGTCCGTGCTCGCCGACTGGCACGGCCCCGACCCGTACCTGATCGTCCCGGACCCGGACGGGCCCGGCCAGGAACGGATGCTCGCCGCCCTCGTCCGGGGCCGCCCGGCGGCGATCGGGCCGACCGTACCGCTGAACAAGGGCGCGGTCTCGCTGCGCTGGGCGCGGCGGACGCTCGACCTGGTCGTCCGGGGCGTCATCCCCGAGAAGGCACCGGTGAAGTGGCTCGACCATGTGTCCACGCTGGTCGCCTCGATGAGCGAGGAGCTGATCGACCTGGCGACCGGTGCCCGGCTGGGGCCGCTGATGGAGCTGCCCCGGCACCGCCGCGAACCCCTCGTCCGGACGCTGCTGGCCTACATGGAGAGCCGGGACAACGCGGTCGCGGCGGCGGAACGGCTCGTCGTCCACGAGCAGACCGTCCGGTACCGGATCCGCCGGCTCGAACAGCTCCTCGGCGGCATGCTGTACGACCCGGACCGCCGGATCGAGCTGCTGCTGCTCCTGCACACCTGGGTCAGGTTCCCCGACGTACCCGGGCAGGTGAACGCCGCGGAGCCGGCCGACGGAGAGCCCGGCGGCAGCGGGTCGCCCTCAGGCCTGCGGGACGGTCCACGTGGCCGGCCCCGCAGCGGCGCCGGCCACGTACCGGTCACCCGCGCCGCACGTGCGCGTTGAAGAACCGCCACAGCATCGGGCTCGCCTCGACCTCGGGGTCGACGCCCACGTCCGCGCCGCGCGGCCACTCGTGCCCGCCGTCGAAGATCGTGCAGAACTCGACCTCGGTGCCGGACGGCCCGCGTCCGGTCGTCCGGCAGGTGGTCTTGGCGGTGTCCAGGGTGATCCGCCGCAGCGGTGACAGCCGGTAGAGGTCGCGCCAGAAGTTCATCACGGAGATCACCGACGGGAACGGGTTCTCGTTGTTCCAGTCCAGATTGCCGCCGCCCCCGAACGGCACCGAGAAGTCCGCGGTGCCGTGGAAGGCCATCACCGAGACGGCATCCCGGGGCTCGCACTCGGTGGCGAGCGACCCGGACACCACTCCGATGGCCGCCACCCGCCCGGCCCGTTCGCACGCGTACCGGTACGCCATGCCGCCGCCGTTGGAGAAGCCGGTCAGGTAGATCCGGCGCGGATCGGCCAGCCCGTCCCGTACGAGCTTGTCGATCAGGGCGTCGAGGAATCCGACGTCGTCGATCCCGGCCATCCGGGCGAACCAGCAGCAGCCGCCCGCGTTCCACGTCCTCATGAAGCCGTTGGGGTAGGCGACCAGGAACCCGTTCTTGTCGGAGACCTCGTCGAGGCCGGTCTGCTCGCGGATGTAATGCATGTCGTTGAGGCCGCCGTGCAGTGCGACCACCAGGGGCCGAGCCTTCGTACGTCCTGGCGGCACGTGCAGCAGGTACTCGCGTGCCCATCCGCCGGGCATGGTCAGCGTGCGCTCGTGCGTACCCGGGGCCTCGGCGGCAGCACCGGCCGGAACCGCCACCAGCCCAATGACCAGGCCGAACACCAGCATGACGCGCATGACAGTCTTCATGACTTCGCAACCCTCACACGTGTGAACCCCCGGTCGGAACGGTCGAAGGGCGACCCGCAGTGCGGGCCGCCCTTTCCATACGAGCAGTCAGTTGGGGCAGGTGTCGCGGTACTCGCTGATGTTCTGGTTCGGGTTCGGTGCCGGGCACAGGAACTGGTCATAGCGGGTGTCGTCGTCCACGAACCGCTTCATCCAGGCGATGGTGTATTTCGCGGTCGTGGTGTGCGGGCTGATGAACGTCATGTGACCGGCGTTGTTCAGCTCCAGGTACGCCTTCTCGGGCGTGGACGTGAGGCTCTGGTAGAACGGCTCGGCGTGCGTGCCGACGCCCGCGATGAAGTCGTTGTCCGCCCCGATGATCATTGTCGGTACCGTGACGTTCCGCCAGTTCCGGTTGGTGTGCCACGGCGCGAGCGGGACCGCCGCCTGCAGCGCGGGCCGCTGCTCGGCCGCCCGCAGCGTGCCGCCGCCGCCCATCGAGTGCCCCATCACCGCGAGCCGGCTCGGGTCGACGCGGTCCTTGGCCTTGCTCTTGCCGGCCACGTAGTCCAGCGCCGCCAGCAGCTGCGTGGCCCGCTGGTCCGGCAGGTTCGTCGGCGACAGCGTCTCCAGCGTCATCACCACGAAGCCCTGGGACGCCAGGCGCGGCCCGTACCAGTCGATCCACGCCTGCGCCGACACGAATCCCGGCGACACCGCGATCGCGCCGAACGTGCCCTCGCTGGTGTCGGTCGGCGCGTAGATCGTCCCCTTGTTGAAGCCCGGCCCGCTGCCCTGCGGGACCTCGATCTTCTCGACCGCGAACGGGCCCTTCACCGCCGTGATGCTCGCCTCGGTCGGCGCCGGGCCCCGCTCGTACGGGCTCGCCGCCGCCTGCGCGGCCGGCGCGGTCAGGCCGCCGGCGGCGAGGACCGCGGCCACCGTAAGCGCCTTCAACGTTCGAGCCAGATGCCTTTTCATGGGCGAGCTCCATTTCCTCGGCGGGGGCCCGCGGGAGAGGGTGTCTCCGAGCAGGCGTGCAAGGATTTTGGAGCGCGCCGGGCCACATTGCTGCACAGGTGCCACCGGACTTTCCGGGCGACTTCTATAGGGAGGTGATAACCCCGGCTAGTCCCGGGTCTCAGGCAGTGCTCGAAACCCCACGCCAGATGCGTTCCGGCAGGATCCGGGACGCCACCGCCAGGTCGATGCCCGGGTCCCCGGCCAGCCAGCGGCGCGACGTCTCGGCCACGGGACCGATCACGAGCATCTCCGTGAACGGGTCCGGAAGGGGCAGAACGTCCCCCGATTCGACGTACGGGCGGAGCCAGGCGGCGATCCTGCCCATTCGCGGATTCTTGGCTGCGGCGACGCGTTCGGCATAAGCCGGAAGGAAGTCCGCGTAAGACGAGGCATGAATGAAGTGCGCCGCCGGACGATTCTCCTGAGTGAAGCGCAGGTAGGCCTCGACGAGGGCCCGTACTCCTGTACGCGCCGTACGGGAGCGCTCAAGGGCCTCGACGATCGAGTCGAGCAGATCGGCCATGCAGCGGGCATAGAGCGCGGCGCGCAGCCCGTCGAAACTCCCGAAATGGTGGTAGAGGCTGCCGCTGCTGATCCCCGTCTCCGCGATGAGCGCGGACATCGTCAGCCCGTCAGGCCCCTTGGCCGCGTACGGATCGTTCGCCGCATACAACTCATTCGCCGGGTACGGACTGTGCACCATATACAGACTGTGCGCCGCGTACAGATCGAGTGCCGCCTTCAGGACCCTCTCGACCGTCTCCTCACCGCGCCGCTGCTTAGGCGACATCGGTGAGCTTCGCCGCCTGCTCCCACAACCGCCGCGCCCTCGCCGTATCAGCGGCGACCGGCGCCAAGGGCTGCTCCTTCTCCAGGTGGAAGTAGCGCCCATCCCTTTCCGGCCTGGCCAGCGCAAGCTTCACCACAGGGCGCGCCCCGGTCTCCGGCTTCTTCTCGACCACCTTGGCCGCCTTGAGCAGCAGCCCCACCGGGCCCTTCCTCGCCCCGAGCCCGGTACGGATGACTCCGGGATGGACGGCGTCGATGGTCACCCCGGCATCCTTCCAGCGCTCGGCGAACAGCGGCATCATCATCAGGTTGCACAGCTTGGTGTCGCAGTAGGTCCGGATCGCGTGGAAGTCCAGGCCCTCGGGGGTCCGCTCCGGGTCGGCCTTTCCCTTGACGTAGAGCCCGGCGCTCACCTGGACGACCCGCGTGCTCGACGCCAGCAACACGGGTTCCAGCGCATGGTTCAGCAGGAACGGCGCCAGATGGTTGGTGACGAACGACTGCTCCAGCCCCTCCTCGTTCAGAACGCGCCGGCTCGGCCACAGCCCGGCGTTGTGAACGAGAACGTCGATGCGCGGGCACGCCTCGGTCAGCGCGTCGGCGGTCTCGCGTACGGCCCGTACCGAGGAAAGGTCCCCGACGACCAGGCGCCCGCCACCCAGCGAAGCCCGCGCCGCCTCCCCGCGCGCCCGATCACGCGAGACCAGCACCACGTCGTACCCATGCCGCAGAAGCCCCTGGGCGACCGCGTACCCGATCCCCCGATTGGCACCCGTCACCACGGCCGTCGCTCCGTCGCCCATGGCGGGAGTATAGGCAGAAACTAGAGAGCCTCTCTAGAAAGGTCCGCCGATCCGCAACCAGTCCGGGCACGGCCCGAGGCGAACTCGTCTCGCGCTGGCCGCATCGCCTATACCTGTCCCATGAGCCACGCCCCGCGCCTCGCGACCGCGTTCAGCATCGAGCTACCGGACGAGGCGTCCGCCCGCCGCGCCGCCGAGCTCCTCACCGAACGTGGGCACACCGTGGTCCGTGTGGGGCCGCGTACACCGGGGGTCCCCTACCCCGGCTCCTGGTGGCGCGTCACCGGCCTCGACGAAGGGCCCTACCCCAGCGACGACGAGCACTGGTGGATGGCCGCGGAGGAACGCTTCATCGCCGGGGCGGCCGGGGACCTCGGCGGCGGGTACGCGTGCACGCAGGCCGACCCGGAGACCGCGCGGCGCTTCCTCCCCGAGGGTGAGACCGTGGCCGACCGCACGGCGGCGGAGGTCCGGGAAGCGCGGCTGGCGGCGCTGTGCCTGGAGCGCGCCCGCGTCCCCGCTCCCCGCATCCTCCATCACCTGAAGGTGCCCGAGCCGGACAGCGTCCTCACCGGCGGCCCGATCCCGCTGGCCGGCCTCGACGACGTTCCCTGGGCATCGCTCACCCACGCCTACGGAACGGCCGAGGACGTCCCCGAGATGCTCACGCGGTTGGCGGCCGGCGGGGAGGGCTGGAGTGCGGCCATGGCCGCCTACTTCAGCGCCGTCGTGCACCAAGGCACGCACTACGAGTCGACGCCGCCGAGCATCGGGTTCCTCGTACAGATCGCCAAGGCGCCGCGCCTGCCCGCCCGGCACCGGCTGGACTTGCTGATGGGTCTCGCCCACATGGCCACGGACCTGTGCCACCCGCCCCTGCCGTACGAGATCCAGACCCGGCAGGAGATCGTCCGCCACCTCCCCGGCCTCCTGGACGTGTGGCCGGACGTCTCCGGCCCGTCCCGGGCATGGCTGGTCGTCCTCGCCGCACACGTCCCTGGCACGGCTTCCGTGCGGCTTTCCGAGTTCCGGGCGTTCCGACGGAGTGTCGAGGGACCGAGCCCCGCGCTCGACCTCGCGCTCGCCATGTGCGCCGATGACGGGGACGCCGTACTCGACCTCACCCTCGACGCGGCCTCCTGGCACGACGAAGTCCCCCGCGAGCTCGCGCGGCCCGGAGCGCTCCGCGACCGGCAGATGGAGGTGCTGCTGCACCTGGCCAGGGCGGAATTCTCGCCCCGTTCCGAGATGGGCGAGTCCGAGACGGGCGAGGATCGGTGATCGAACCGGTCACCGCCGTGGCGGGGTCACCGGCGGCCGTTGTGCGGGGCCTCGACGAGCTTGGTGTTCACCAGGTGCTCGATCAGGAACCAGGTCTGGATCTCGCCCGTACGGATGACCTCGGAGACCAGCAGGTCATTGGTGCCGTCGTCGCCCATCTCCTGCGTCCTGGCGGCCGCGTCGTGGCACGCGACCAGGATCGTCTCGTGCGCCTCGACCAGGCGCGAGAGCATCGCGGGCACCTCTTCGGCGCCGTCCGGCGGGCGCGGGATGACGGTGATCTCGGCGACGTGCCGGGGATCCCCGACCGCGACGCCGCCGAGCGTCTGGACCCGTTCGGCGATCAGGTCCACCAGCTTGACCTGCTCCTCGGCGTGCTTGTCGAGCAGCAGATGGAGCTGGTAGAAGGTCGGGCCCCGCATCAGCCAGTGGTGCTTCTTGTAGAGGTTGTAGAGGATCTGGGTATCGGCCAGGATCTGGTTGAGCCGCTGGCAGGAGTACATCCGCGCGTCGAACGACAGCCCGAGCGGGAACATCCGTACCGTGCCGAACTCCTGGATCTGGGTGCCCTGCACATGCACCCACGGCTGGCTGTCCTTGCTCGACGCTCGACTCGACGCCTTGCTCGTGCCCGCCTTACTGGTGCTCGCCTTGCTCGCGCTCGGCTTACTCGCGCTCGACGCCTTGCCGGACGCGGCGGTGGACGCCTTTCCGGATGCCTTGCTGGTGCGCTGGGTGGCCAACGGATGACTCCCTCGTCGTACGGAACCGTCTCGGACGCCCCGTTCCCGCGCGCGGTTCAGAACAGACCCCCGCCGAGTCCATCACCACCCCAAGAAACGCTGGATGCCCGCCCGGCTGATTGTCAGGCGACAAGGACCACGGCGCCGCCGTCTATGTGGTGTGCGTACGGGTGAGCGCGTCCACGCCGTCGAGGATGCGGTCGAGGCCGAAGGTGAACTCGGCGTCGGAGTCGTCCCCGTCGTCGTCGATGGCTCCGGCGGCGATGGCGGCGCTGACCGCTGGAAACCGCCGGGCATCGATCAGCCGGGTGAGGGCGCTGCCGTGGGAGATCTGCGGGCGCCGGTCACCGGCCGTCTGGATGCCGGCGGTCAGGCCGGCCCAGTTCCGGACGAAGCCGGACAGCAGCATGATCACTGAGAGCTTCTCGTTCTCGGCGATGCCGGTGCCGCGCAGGCGGGTCAGTCCGCGCTCCAGCCAGGCGATCTGGTTCGGGGTGATCGGCGGTCCCGCGATGGGGACCTGCAGTATCCACCGATTCCGGCGCAGCACGGCCAGGTAGTCCCACGCCCAGGACGAGAGGCCCTCGCGCCAGCCCGGGTCGGGCCGGTCGGCGGGGGGCGGGCCGATACCGGTGTCCACCATCAGGTCGAGCAGTTCGTCCTTGGCGGCGACGTACCGGTACAAGGCCATCGTGGAGACGCCGAGCCGTTTGGCGACCTGGACCATGGACACCGCTGCCAGGCCCTGGTCGGACGCGAGCTGGACAGCGGCGTGAACGATCCGTTCCAGGCTCAGCCCGGGTCTGGGACCGGGGCCGGGCCGGGTGTGCAGGCCCCACGCCGCCTCGATGCTCGCCGGCAGTCCGGTGCCGCTTTCCTCGCCCATCCGCTCGCCTCCGCGGTCGGCCCGCATGGTTGACCCCACTGCCAGTGATGTGTATAGCATACGCAATTATGTTTAAGGCTTACACAATTGCGTGTGAGCCTTACGCAGTTCGCGATGTCACCGGGGCGACCCGGCAAGGAGAGCCGCATGCGCAACATCAACGTCCTCATCTCGGGCGCGAGCGTCGCCGGCCCGGCGCTGGCGTACTGGCTGCGCCGGTACGGATTCACCCCGGCCGTGGTGGAACGCGCGCCCGCGCTGAGGTCCGGCGGCTACAAGGTCGACCTGCGTGGTGTCGGTGTGGACGTCGTCGACCGGATGCAGATCGGTGCCCAGGTGCGCGGCCGGGCCACCGACATCCTCGGCGGAGACTGGCTGACCGCCTCCGGGAAGAAGGTGGCCACGCTAGGCCCCGACGTGATCGGCTTCCGGGACCCCGGCGACCTGGAGATCCTGCGCGGCGACCTGGCCGAGATTCTCCACGAGGCGGCGCACGGACAGGTGGAATACCTTTTCGGCGACGCCATCACCGCGCTCACTCAGGACGCCTCGGGAGTGCACGTCACCTTCGAGCGGGCACCGGCGCGCACCTTCGATCTGGTGGTGGGTGCCGACGGGCTGCATTCGGACGTCCGGGAGCTGGCGTTCGGCCCGGAGTCACGGTTCGTTCACCCGCTCGGGCTGAGCGTCGCGGTCTTCACCGTTCCCAACCGCCTGGGCCTGGACCGTTGGGAGATGGTCTGCACGGCCTCCGGCCACACCGCCAACCTCTACGCGATGCGGCCGTCCACCGACGCCACCGCCCAGTTCTTCTTCCCCACCCCCGCCCCTCGGCCCGACCGCCACGATCTGCGCGCCCAGCACCAGGCGCTGGCCGAGGCGTTCGCCGGGCACGGATGGGAGGTGCCCTGGCTGCTGGAGGCCATGCCGACCGCGCCCGACTTCTACTTCGACTCCCTGGCCCAGGTCAGCATGCCCTCCTGGTCGAACGGCCGGGTGGTGCTGCTGGGCGACGCGGCCTACTGCCCTTCCCCGGCGTCCGGGCAGGGCACCAGCCTGGCCCTGGTCGGCGCCTACGTGCTGGCAGGCGAACTCGCGGCGGCCCATGGCGATCCGCGTACCGCGTTCTCGCGGTACGAGCAGGAGATGCGCGCGTTCGTGGAGCTGAACCAGGAACTGGGACGCGACGTGGTCAAGAGGCTGGTTCCCGCCACCCGCCTGCAGGCGGGACTGCGGCTGGCGATGATGCGGATGATGCCCTACATGCCCGGCAAGGCCAGGGTCATGGAAAAGATCATGAAGCCGGTCCGGGAAGCGGCCAACGCCATCACGCTGAAGACCTACTCGACCACCCCCGTCCCACCAGCCGGCCCCGCACGGCCCCCGCGTTGACTCACATGGCCCGGCATCGCCCGCAGGGACGCCCGCCGGCGGCTTGCCATCGCGCTCGGGCAGGTTCAACCGCCGCACGGCCGAGGTGATCGCGGGCGTCAACTCCGCGTCGGGTACGGAGGTCACACGTTCTCCGGGATTTGCTGGACAGGTACAGGAGGCCGGCTGCCGGGGCGGGGACGGCGGCGCAGGTAGTAGGCGATGGCCAGGACGACGACGACCGGCCCCCACACGCTGATCGGAGCGGTGCAGATCATCGCGAGCGCGTACCACCACCCGTTGTCGTAGGGGACGTTCTCAACGATGCCGAACACGGTGAGCCATTGACCGTCGCCGAACGGTACGGAACCGAACAGCGCGGTGAGGGCCAGCCCACCGAGCAGAGCGGGGATGACCGCTGCCAGCGGCCGGATGCGCTTGCCGCCGATGAACGGGATCCGGGCGGGGGCGATCTCGCCCCAGCCGCGCACCAGCCCGATGCACAGGAACGCGATCAGTTCCGACATCACGCTCAGCCCGAAGACGTACAGGATGCTCACCCACAAGCTCGGCAGGCCGCCCTCCTGCTGCTGCCCCATGTCGAAATGGAACGCGAACGGCAACCGCCACAGGCACGAGGGCAGCAGTAGCAACGGCATCGCATAGGCCAGCCGCATGACCCAGCGCGGCACGGGCCGCTCGGTGTCGCCGGTGGTCGGAGGGCTGGGGTGAACCATGCGGAGAAGCTTGTCGATCGCCATGGCCGCGAGTCTTACGCCCCAGGCCACCCCGGCTGATCACCCATACAGGGCAATCGACTCCCCCGCACGGGTGACCACGGTTGAGCGAGCGCACGGGCGGCCGCATCCGTCCACCCGCACCGTGCCGCCCCACGCCGCAATCCCCGTCCGGCAGACCGGCCCCATGCCCGCCGCATCCTGGCGTTCCCACAGGCCAACCGGTATTCGCGCACGACAGCACTGATCTCCCGGACACCGCACCGCTAGACCCTGGATTCACTCGTGGCGTGTTCGCCTTTCCGGGACGGTGAGACAGGCGAACACGCCACGAGTCAACGGAGCAGGGACGACCGCGGCCTCGTGATGGCCTGGCGGGTGAATCGGCCGTCAGCTCTCGGATTGGGACTCGTCATCGGATTGGGATTCGTAGGAGGTGGCGATCGCGGTGGCGCGGTTGCGCAGGGCGGTGCGCAGCCACTGCGGGGACAGCGCTTCCGCGCCGGTGGAGAGCTGCCACAGTGCCCATTCGGCGTGTCTCGGATCCTGGAAGGTCACCTCCAGCCGCAGCCGGCCGTCCGCGTCGGTCTCTTCGGCGAGGACGGCCACCGCGGTGCCCACCAGTTCCTCCCGCCGTGCCGGGTGCATCCGTACCAGCACGGTGACCTGGTCGCCGCCGGTCCGGAACCGCGTGCTGCGTTCCTGCCAGGCCCGGTCCAGATCGACCCGGTCCGGTCGCTGTGCCGGTTCGGTGAGTTCCTCGGCGGCCAGGATCCGGGACAGCCGGTAGGTGCGGTCCGCGCCGGATCTGGTGGCCAGCAGGTAGCCCTGGTCTCGTACGGTGACCAGGCCGATCGGGTCCACCGTGCGCCACTGCGGTTCCTGGTCCTTGGCCGCGTAGTGGATGCGCAGCTTGTGTCCGGCGAACACCGCGCGCCGGACCTCGGCCACGATGGCGTCCGGCACCTCCTCGGCGACCAGCCGGCGCGAGAGGAGGTCGGCCTCCGGGTCGATGAGCAATCGCTCGGCGGCTCCGGCCGCGGTGTTCCGATAGCTCTCGGGGAGCGCGTCGACCACCTTGAGCATGGCCGAGGCGAGCGCCGAGCCGAGGCCGAACACCTGCGCGCCGCGCCGTGATCCGGCGACCAGCAGGGCCAGCGCCTCGTCGTGGTTCAGTCCGGTGAGCTCGGTCTGGAAACCGGGCAGCAGCGCGAACCCGCCGTGCCGGCCGCGTTCGGCGTAGACCGGGACGCCGGCCGTGGACAGTGCCTCGATGTCGCGCAGCACCGTACGGGTGGACACCTCAAGCTCGCGGGCCAGCGCGGTCGCGGTCAGCCGACCCCGCCGGCGCAGCAGCAGCACCAGCGATACCAACCGGTCGGCGCGCATGCGAGAACTCTAAAGGAATACACGACACAGGATGTCGTGATTTGTTGGGAGGCTCATCAGCACGACCGAAGACGGCGGCTACCGAGCCGGTCGGCGTACGTGACGCCTACGAAAACGTCTACGAATCGAACGGCCATGAATCGAAACGTCTACGAATCGAATGGAGCTGATGTGGCGATGGAGCGAACGGCGGTCAACCCGTGGGTGTGGTCGGCGGAGATGGGATACAACCAGGGTGAGCTCGTCTCCGGACACACCCGGACCCTGTACTGCGCCGGACAGACCGCGATGAACGGCGACGGCAAGCCCGAGCATATCGATGACATGGCAGGGCAACTGGCGCTGAGTCTGGACAACATGGAGGCCGTGCTCGGCGAGGCCGGCATGTCCCTCGCGAACCTCGTCCGGCTCAACGTCTACACCACCGACGTCGATCGGCTCTTCGAGCACTACGGCGTGCTGGCGTCGCGGCTGGGCGCCGCCGGGGTGGCACCGTCCACCACGATGCTCGGCGTGACACGGCTGGCGATCCCCGTCCTGATGGTCGAACTGGAGGGAACCGCCGTCGCGTAATGCGACCTCGCCGCCTCCGGCAGGTCTGCCGGAGGCGGCACGCGCAGTAGGTGGGCGGGGAATTTGCAGTGCTCAGGATGGCGACGATCGGCGTCCTTCGCTTCGGTGACGAGTCCTGCCTGCAACGACCGCGAGCCCCTGTCCACCCGGCGCGGTGCCATGGAGTGCGGTCACGATCGTGCTGGTTGACTGGGTGGGTGGAGCTTCCCGATACCGCCGTTCTTGTCATGGAGATCGACGCTTTCAGGGCCGACGAGCGTGACTATCCCCTGCGCTTCTACCGCGACGTTTCCGGCGGGGGCTGGTTCGTCGATCTCTGGCCGGTGTGGCGAGCGGCGGTTCAGCCACAGGAGGTGCACCGGTTCATCAGCGCCTGTCTCAATGTGCTCCAAGGGGGCACGTTCGAGGACTCGGCGTGCTTCCTCGATGACGGCTATGTCAGTGGTGAGGTGCTCGTCCAGGGGATCGCGAATGACGCCGGCACCGTATGGCTGGCGGTGGATCTGATAGTCGATTTCCGGCAGGACCTGATCGGGCATGACGTGAACGGACGGCCGGTCTACCGCGGGAACCCGGGGACCGTGTCGATCTCACCCGGCTGCCGCTTCGAGTCCGAGCAGGATCGCGATCGGCTGCTCGGATCGCTCCATGCGCTGCGGGCACGGCTCGACGGCCTCGACGATCCCGAACCGCCCGACGGCGCCGTTCTGGTCGCCGAATTCGATGACTTCCTCAGCGAGGACGGCTGCCATGACCTGCTCGGACTGTCCTTCCACCATGACGAAGCGGACGACCGATGGTTCGTCTCCCTCGCGACGGAAATGTCGTTCTGGCCAACCTTCACGGGCTTCCCGGTGCGCTACCTCCCGGTGACCCGGCACGGGCTCCGTCGATTCGTCGACGCCTATGCGGCGATCGTTTCCACCGAGATCCCCGCGGAAACGAGGCTTCTGCGCTACTACGACTATGAAATCGTCCTGCACACCTACGGCTTCACATTCGACCCCGACACCAACGACGTACTCGACTTGGCAGAGGACGAGGCGGACCTCCGCCTCGACATCCGGTGCAGGACGGGCTCGAAGTTCATCGGCCGCTCGCCGGACGGCGAGCCGCTCTTCTCGCCCGGAGGAAACTCCGTCTGGGGCTCGGAGTTCCTCATGCTGCAGCACCTGCACCGGTTGAGGCCGAAGATGATCGCATTGGGCGACCGCCTCGACCGCTGACCCATCGGTCGCCGAGCCCGCAGTCCGAGCCAGGCGCTGGAGGGTCGCGCCACCCCGGCCACCAGGCGGCCTTGACCACCCCGTCCGAGATCAGGCCAGGTCGCGCTCGCCCGCCTTGATGCGGTGGGTGAACGCGCGCCAAGTGGCGGTGTCGAAGGCGAGCGCGGGGCCGGCAGGGTCCTTGGAGTCACGTACGGCGATCACGTGACTCAGGGCACCCACCTCCACACAGGCTCCGCCATGCTGGTCACTGCGACTACTCTTTCGCCAGCGATTGGGCGCTGCGTCATTAGCGGTCATAGGTCCTCCATCAAGGTCCTGATCAGGGCTTGTGACTCCCTGACATGTAGCGCGTGGCCTCGCACCAAGTCATACCGTACGACATGGCTTGCGACACGGGCGCGCTGGTTGATGAGAACACCTTCCCCAGCGGACTCGGTGTACGCGACGCTGGTGCCGTCTTCGAATCCCAGAATGGCGAAGAAGCCCGTGAGGCCGTCATGAAAGCCCGCACTGAGCGGAACGATGTTGACCTGATTGGTTGGACGCTGACTGAATTCCAGAATATGCGCCAACTGTTCGCGCATTATCTCTCGGCTCCCGACGATGCGTCGCAAGACCGCTTCGTCTATCGTGAACCAGGTGCGCGGCGGGTTCTCCATAAAGATCTCTTGCCGCTTCAAACGCTCCTGTACCAACCTGTCGATGATGTCGGGCACCTGACTGGCTTCGAGCACGGTACGCGCGTAGCCCTCCGTCTGGATTAGCCCGTTGATCAGGGTCGCATCACAGGCTCGTAGCACGGTCGCCTTCTTCTCGTACTCAAGATATTGCGGGAAGCCTGGCGGTAGTGATGACAAGTGGCGGGTCTCGTCGATGCGTCGCCAGAGGCGCTGGAAGAGGCCGTTCGTCTTGAAGTACGTGTCGAGGTCGATCGCGAATTTCTCTGACGGCAGGTTCTTGCAGAGCTCGATCTGCCCCACGTACGAGTCGGTGTAGCCGAGGGCTTCGGAGAGGCCGGTCTTGGTGAGGGCGGCTTCTGTTCGCCACGCTTCGAGTTCGTTGGCGAACGTGACGATGGCGGGGGTGTCGTAGGGCTCATTGCGTGCGGGCATGGGGGCCTCCCGAAGTCGAACCTGACCGGCGGGGTTCGGTCGATCTTGATTGAGGTGCACTGCACTTGGTGATCGGTCGCTTTCGAAGAGTGATCGATGCCTGTGACAGTGGACCCACGTTCCGTAATCGAGACGCGAGGGGTCCTGGCATGGACACGCGAACGAGGTCTGACGATCAGGAGTTGATCCGGCTCCGTACGGAGTTCACCGGGCATCGGATCTGGAGGTCGGTGCGTTCCGATGGCCGGCTCGGTGAGTGGGTGGCCAGCCTGCACGATCCGGAGGCCGGCATCACGCCGACGCTGATGTTCCCGACGCCCGAGCAATTGCGTGAGGCGCTCGTACAAGAGCGGCTTAGGGCAGCGGTCAGGCTCAACAGGACCTGGTGACGGTTTCCCCGTAGCCGTCATCGGAAGAGAGACTGCGCGGCCGGTGGACGTCCCCCCGGGTACACCGGTCGCGCCGTCGTTCGGCGGGGGTGAGATGAATGCGCAATCAGCGGTGTGAGGGTTTGGAATTGCTGGAACGTGCAGTGAGCGGTTCTTCTGGGCGAGGGTGTGGTGGCAGTGGCGACCGGGTGGTTCATGGGGTCGAAGCGTGGCCTAGTGCGGCTTCGACGATCCGGATCGCTTCGGTGGGGTCGATGCCGACGCTGGTGATGACCGCCGCGTAGTCGCGGGCGGCGCGGTGGGCCTGCTCTAGGGCCTGCTCGCCGGCGGCCGAGACGAACGAGCCGGCCCGCCCGCGGGTCTCGATCAGCCCGGCCTCCTCCAGTTCCCGGTACGCCCGGCCGACGGTGTTCACGGCGAGGCCGAGGTCGGCCGCGAGCCGGCGGATCGTCGGCAGTCTCGTGCCGACGGCGAGCGAACGATCCTGGATCTGCCTCGCGAGCTGGGCTCGGAGCTGCTCGTACGGCGGCATCGGCGAGGCCGCGTCGATGACGATCATCGAGCCGCCATGGCGCGCCGTGCCGTCGTCCCGACACCCGTGGTCCGGTTGTGGATCAGCGAGAGCGCGATGACACCCGCCGCCACGAGCGCCATCGAGACCACGTTCCACCAGCCGAGCGATTCGCCGTACAGGAAGATGGCCGGCATCGACCACACCAGGCTGGGTGTGACGAGGGCGCGGGCGTCCTCGACCCGCATGATGACATCGGCCGTGAGCGACGCCTCGTCCTGCGCCACGGCCGGGCTCGCCAGCACCTGGCGCAGCTGCATGATGATGCCGGTTCCTGTGCCGGCGAGGCTGATCAGCACGACGATCGCTCCGTACCGCAGGCCCGGATCCGGAAGCGGCAGCACGCTCACCGCGAGCAGCGATGCGCCGGTGAAGGTGGCGACCGTGAACGCGGCATACGGCCGGCCCAGCACCGCCCGCCAGCCGAGCTGGACCGGGTGGGCCACCCGCCGGGACAGTTGCGCGCCGGCCCGCTGGTCGGCGCGCCGCACCCACCGGCCGAGCAGCCACTGCGCCACCAGCAACCCGACCACCAGCGCCACAAGCACCAGTAGCGGCAGCCAGGAGAACGCGCCATGCGGGAGCCGCCACAACACGTGCGTGAGTGCCGCGCCGATCAGGAACGCGGCCAGAAGGACGCTGTCGGCGAACTTGGCACTCCGCCGCACCGCCAGCCGCGCCGCGAGCAGCGGAGTCGGCTCGGTGTCGGTCAAGCCGTGCCGGGCCAGCCACCGCTTGGTCTCCGTGTGATCTGCCTGGCGCATGACACACCTCCGACTGTCGCAAGCTTTGTATCAATAAGATGAGTCATAGCTTGCGACAATGTCAACCCCGGGCCGGATGCCGTCACAGTGGCCAGGTCGGTCGGCGTGCGGCACGCCCGCCCCTGCCCCGTGGACATCGGCCACCGGCGAGCTGCGCGGGGGCGGGCGGAGTGCCGCCTGCCCTCGTGCGGAACTGACGATCAGCGCTTCATCAGGGCGAACACTCCCCAGCCGAGATACTCACGCATGTAGCGCGTGTAGCGTGCGGGCTCGGTGGTGAGCTCGGCCCGTACCTCGGGCACCAGTTCATCGTCGGGGTTCCGGTCGAGCCAGCGGCGCATGTTGAGCCACTGTGCCGCGCTGTACCGGTCCCAGCTGTCCTGGTCGGCCAGCACCATCTCCACGACGTCGTACCCGAGGTCGCCGAACCGCTCGATCAGCTCGGGCAGCGGCAGGAAGTCGGCCGGGCCGGTGGCGTGGCAGGCCTTCGCGGCCTCCTGGTCCGGAGTCCGGCGCCAGTAGGGCTCGCCGATCAGCATCAGACCTCCGGGGCGGAGGCTGCGGCCGAGCAGCTCGGCCGTTCCGGCGACGCCGTCGCCGATCCAGGTGGCGCCGACGCAGGCGGCGAGATCGACCGGCTCGTCCGCGACATGACCGGAGGCGTCGCCGTGGACGAACTCGACCCGGTCGGCGACGCCGAGCTCGATGGCGCGGGTACGGGCCTGCTCGGTGAAGACCGTGCTGATGTCCACGCCCGTACCCGTGAAGCCCAGGTCACGTGCCCAGGTGCACAGCATCTCGCCCGAGCCGCTGGCCAGGTCGAGCACCCGCGTCCCGGGGGCCAGGTGAAGTGCCTGGCCCAGGGCGGCGAACTTGCCGGGAGTCAGCGGGTTATGGATGCGGTGGCTGCTCTCGCGGATGGTGAAGATGCGGGGAAGGTCCATGGCGGCTTCCTGGGTCAGGGTGTGGTTGCGGCGGCTATGACGTGGGTGAGCGTGCTGTGCAGGGCCTTGAGTTCGTCCAGGTCCATGCCCAGGCGTTCCATGATGGTGGCGGGGATCTTCTCGGCCTGCTCACGGAGGGCCTGGCCGGTGGGCGTGAGGGTGACGGCCAGGAGGCGCTCGTCACGGCTGTCGCGCCGGCGGTGGATGAGGTCGATGTTCTCCAGCCGCTTGAGCAGCGGGGACAGCGTTCCCGGGTCGAGCTGGAGCAGACGGCTGAGCTCTTTGACCGACAGCTGTCGGTGTTCCCAGAGTGCCAGCATGACCAGGTACTGCGGATGGGTCAGGCCCATCGGCTCCAGGATCGGACGGTAGAGCGCGAGCACGCTGCGCGAGGCCACGACCAGGGCGAAGCAGACCTGGTTCTCCAGCGCGAGCGGCTCCGGGATGTCGTTCAGATCACCCGCCACAGGTCCTCCCCTTCATGGCTCGTCGGCTATAAAGGTTAGCGTAGCAATGGTTTGTGCCCCAATCGTTGGCAGGGCAACCGAGAGTGAGGCAACGAGCGCATGTTCCGCAGACCGCCACTGGAGGAGCGCATCGCCCAGCGCCAGGCCGAGTTGCCCCGCCGGGACGCGAGCAGCCAGTTCGATCACCCGACCGCCAAGGCCCTGCTGAAGGTGTCGCTGGTCGTGACCGTCGCCGCGCATGTCGTCGGCGGTGTCCTGCTCGCCGTCTTCCTGCACTGAGGAGTGCCGATGCTCATCAGGCGACCGTCCTTCCTGCCGTCCCTGGAGGAGTTGGAACAGCAGGCCCAGGACCGTTCGGCGCAGTCCGGCCCGCCGGGGTCGCAGTTCGATCACCCGACGGCCAAGTACATCTTCTTCGTGGGGCTGTGGATCACCGTTGTGGCCCATGTCGTGGGCGGCGTCCTGTTCGCGATCATCAAGTTCTGAACCCGGACGCCGCCCCGAAGCGGATCAGCCGGTCGTCTCCTTGCGCTGGGCGATGAGGGCGGAGACGACGGCCAGGGCCGCGCACAGGGCGCAGGCCAGCCAGATCGTCACGTAGCCGCCCTCGCGTACGGTCTCGCTGCTGGAGATCGTGAACGCGCTCAGCACCGTTCCGAAGATGCCGCCCGCCAGGGCACCGCCCAGGGTCTTGATGTTGTTGTAGAGGGCGGTCGCGATGCCGGTACGGGTCGGCTCGGTGGCCTCAACGATCACGGTGGGCATGGCGCCGAGGGCGGCACCCATCCCGAGGCCCATCAGGATCATCAGGGTGGCCATCTGCCACAGCTCGTCGTGCAGGACCGCCATGCCGACGAACGCGACGGCGGCCATGCCGAAGGAGATGACCAGCGTCCGGCGGTAGCCGCCGAGTTTGCGGGCGATCACCGCGGTCATGGTCGAGCCCACCACGCTGGCGATCGTGGCCGGCACCATGATCAGCGCGATGGACAGTGCCGACAGGCCGAACCCGTATCCGGCCTCCTCCGGTTTCGTGGCCAGGAACGTGGCGTTCGGCGACTGCGCCCCGAAGAACAGCACGCCGAACACGAAGGACGTGGCGTAGAACGGGGCGATGTGCCGTCCGGCCATGGCCCGCAGGTCCACCAGGGGCTCGGGGGTACGCAGCTCGTACACCGTCCAGGCGATCAGCAGCGCCACTCCGGCGAGGATCGGGACCAGCGCGATGGCGCTCAGCCAGCCGCGGCTGCCGGCCGCGGACACGCCCGCCATCAGCGCCAGCATCGAGAGGCTGAGCAGCGCGATGCCCGGCCAGTCGGCCCTGCCGGAGGCGCGCTGCTGCGACTCGGGCACGGCGATGAAGCACACCGGTACGCAGATCACCGACAGCGCGGCGGCCACCCACAGCGAGCCCTGGATGCCCAGGGCCTCCTCAGCCATGCCCAGGCCGAGGGCGCCGATCAGCCCGCCGAACGCCAGCGCGCCGACCAGCCGGGCGATCGCCTTGCGGGCGAGTTCGACCGGCAGCCGGTCGCGGACCAGCGCGATCTCCAGCGGCAGCAGCGCGGCCAGCGGGCCCTGCAGCAGCCGCCCGGCCAGCAGCACCTCGAACGTGGGGGCGATCGCGACCAGCACCGAGCCGATCGCGACGGAGATCAGCGCGATCCGCAGCATCCGGCGGTGGCCGTGCAGGTCGCCGAGCCGGCCGAACGCGGGCACGCTGACCGCGGCGGCCAGCAGCTGGACCGACACCACCCAGGTCAGCGCGGAGTCGGAGACGTCGTGCAGGTCGCCGATGCTGGGCAGGATCGGCGCGATCCCGCCCTGCAGCAGGCCGCTGACGAACTCGAACAGGATCAGCAGGCCGACCACGGCGCTGACCGAGGCGACCGGGGGCGCCTTGGGGCCGGAGCCGGGCGGGGTGGTGACGGTCATCGGGGGTCCTCCTCGGCGGCGAGCCGGCGGATCGCGAGTTCGGCCAGCAGGGCGGCCGCGTCGGGCAGGGCGCCGTCGTCGTAGACGGCGTGCGGGGAGTGGTTGATCGCCGCGTCGGCGGGGTCGAGGTCCGGCGGGCAGGTACTGAGCATCACGTACGCGCCAGGCACCTCCTGGAGGACGAACGCGAAGTCCTCCGAGCCCGCCACGGCGCGGGGGGTCTCGAAGGAACGGTCCGCTCCGAACAGGTCGGCGGCCGTCTCCAGCGCGAACGCGGCCTCGCCGGGATCGTTGACGGTGACCGGGTACTGCTCCTGGTAGTCGAGGTCGACCGAGACGCCGTGCGTCGCCGCCACGCCGTGGATCACGCGCTCGACGCCCGCCCGGACCTTCTGATGCGCCTCCTCCGAGAACGTGCGTACGGTCGCCTCGAAGTAGCCCGTCTCAGGGATGACGTTACCGGCCGTACCTGCATGAATGGTCCCGACGGTGACGATGGCCGGGTCGTGCGCGTCCATGGTGCGGGTGACCATGGTCTGCAGCTCGCCGACCATCGCGCACAGCGCCGGTACGGGATCCACGGCGGCGTGCGGCGAGGAACCGTGGCCGCCGGCACCGCGGACGGTGACCCGTACCGCGTCGGAGGCGGCCATCATCGGGCCCGGCCGGCTGACCACGATGCCGCGCGGCAGCAGGGTGGAGAACACGTGCAGCGCGTACGCGGCGATCACCGGCTCGCCCGCCGCCGCCAGTACCCCCTCGTTCACCATGATCTTGGCGCCGCCCATGCCCTCCTCGCCGGGCTGGAACATCAGCACCACGTCCCCGCGCAGCTCCGCGCGGCGCGCGGCGAGCAGCTTGGCCGCGCCCACCAGGCCCGCGACGTGCATGTCGTGGCCGCAGGCGTGCATGTGGCCGGCGACCTGCGAGGTGTACGGGACGCCGCTCTCCTCCTGGACGGGCAGCGCGTCCATGTCGGCACGCAGCAGGACCGCCGGGCCGCGCCTGCCGCCGCGCAGGACGGCGGTGATCGAGCTGAGTCCCTTTCCGGTGGAGATCTCCAGCGGCAGGCCGTCCAGCGCGGCCAGGATCCGCCGCTGGGTCGCCGGCAACTCCAGCCCGAGCTCGGGCTCGCGGTGCAGGTCATGGCGGAGTTCGGTCAGCTCGGGCAGCAGCGTGCGGGCGTCATCGAGAAGGGGCATGCGGGTATGGTGCGGACACCGGTCGCCAGGACGGTCGCAGTGCCGGTAACCACCAGCGAAGGGGACATCCGTGCAGGAATCCACTGGGGTGGACCGCTCGCCCGGCATGCCCGAGGCCCTGGACGAACTGGACTATCAGCTGGTCACCGCGTTGCAGACCGCGCCGCGGGCGGACTGGCGGCGGATCGGCCGGGCGGTCGGTGTGGACGCCACCACCGCCGCGCGCCGCTGGGCCCGGCTGACCGAGGCCGGGCTGGCCTGGATCAGCTGCTATCCGGGCATGATCGAGGGCGTCACCACGCTGCCCGCGTTCATCGAGGTGGACTGCGCGCCGGGGATGGCGCACGAGGCGGCGGCGCAGATCGCCGGCGACCCGAACGTGATCAACGTGGAGCATGTGACCGGCAACCGCGACCTGCTGCTCACCGCGCTGCTGCCCGGCCAGGGCGCGCTGTCCCGGTACGTGGCGTACCGGCTGGGACGGCTGGAGCAGGTCGTCGCGACCCGTACCCAGATCGGGACCGCCATCCACGCCGAGGGCAGCCGGTGGCGGATCGACCGGCTGGAGGGGCCGACCGGGGAGCCCTCGCGGGACCGGCTCGGCCAGGAACGCCTGGCGCAGGACCGGCCGGGGCGCGGGCGCGGTGCGATCAAGCGGTCGGACGTGGAGCTGGTCCGGCTGCTGGGCCACGACTGCCGGCAGCCGGTGGCGCGGCTGGCCGAGCGCACCGGGCTGAGCCCGACGACGGTACGGCGCAAGCTCCAGCGGCTCGACGCCGACCGCGCACTGATCTACCGGTGCGAGGTCGCCCGGCTCGCCTCCGGCTGGCCCGTCGCGGTCAACTTCTGGGGCGCGGTGGCCTCCGCCGAGGTCGCCGAGGTCGCGGCCCGCCTCGCCGGGCTCCGCGAGATCCGGCTGTGCACGTCCCTGTCGGGCCCCTCGAACCTGCTGTTCACCGTGTGGCTGCGCTCGTACGAGCACATCCAGGCATTCGAGACCGAGCTGGGCCGGCGGTTCCCGACACTGGCGATCAACGACCGCGCGGTGACGCTGTGGCCGATGAAGCTGGGCGGCCACATCCTCGACCCCGACGGCCGGCACCTGCGCGCCGTCCCGTTCGAGGCCTGGCAGGACGCCGGCGCCGAGGCGGCCCAGAAGGACCTGCTGGCCCGGCTGCGCGAGCAGCCGGGCCAGCAGGTCAGCCGGTGATCAGCACGGCCCGTCAGGGCTCAGCCTCCGGTGAGGGGGCCGAACGCCTTGCGGGTGTCGATCACTTCGCCGAACAGGTTCCAGCGCTCGCCCTTGAAACGCATCATCTGCATCGACTCGATCGGGAAGCCGTCGTCGGCGGCCGTCTGCAGCGTCACCCCGGGCAGCAGCATCGGGACCTCGACGTTGTTCAGGCTGCGCATGGAGTCGCGCAGGCCCTCGCGGGTCGGGCACTTGGCGGCCTGCATGGTCTTGTGGAAGCTGCTCGCGGCGGCCCAGCCGAAGGCGTGGTACGGCACGGACGGGTCGACGCCCGGCGCGTACTGCTTCAGCTTCGCGTTGTAGAGCTTCATCTCCGCGTCGTCCTTCCACTGCGGATCGATCGGATCCTTGTAGTACGTGGAGGAGACGACGTTCTGCACGTTCTTGAAGCCGACCGGCTTGAGCACCGTGACGGAGGCCGCGACGTTGTTCACGATGTGCAGCGGGTTCCAGTCGGTGATCTTGGCGTCGGCGGCCAGCGCCTGCGAGCCGAACTTCGGCGTGGTGACGTTCAGGAACACGTCGGCCTTGGAGCCCGCCAGGTTGCGCATCTGGGGCTCCACGCTCGGGTCGGAGACCTCGTAGCTCTCCTCCTGCGCGATCGTGATCTTGGTGCCCTCGATCGCCTTCTTGAAGCCGCCGAGCAGGTCCTTGCCGAAGTCGTCGTTCTGGAACAGGACCGCGACCTTGGCCTCGGGCTTCTCGTCCTTGAGGTACTGGGCGTACACCCGGGCCTCGGAGATGTAGTTGGGCTGCCAGCCGATGGTCCACGGGTGCTTGGCGTCGGAACCGAACTTGGACGCACCGGTGGCCACGAAGATCTGCGGCACCTTGCGCTGGTTGGTGTAGTCCCAGGTCGCCGTGGTCGACGGCGTGCCGAGGGACTGGAAGAGCGCGAAGACCTGCTCCTGCTCGACCAGCCGGCGCGCCTCCTCGACGGCCTTCGGCGGCTGGTAGCCGTCGTCCCGGACGACGAACTCCACCTTGCGGCCGCCGATGCCGTTCTGCTCGGCGTTGACGTAGTCGAAGTACGCCTTGATGCCCTTGGGGATGGCTCCGTACGCGGAGGCCGGGCCCGACAGCGGGTAGATCCCGCCGAGCTTCAGTGTCTTGTCGGTGATGCCCGTCGTCTGCTGGCCCTTGCACTCGCCGCTGGCGGTGGTCCCGCCCTCTTCCTCCCCTCGCCCCCCGCAGCCCGCCGCCGTGGCCGCCAGCACGATCGCCGCGCCGGCCGCCATTCCTCGTGTCGATACCTGCCTCGCTGATAGGCGCATGCCCTTACCCCTTCCGGAGGGTCTTGTTGAACGAATGCGCAGCGCGTCCCGCCAGCCCGGCAAGCCCGGTCGGGGCCACGTACATCACCACGATGATCAGCAGCCCGAAGATGACCCCCGGCGCCGCCTTGTTGATGTCCTGGGACAGGCTCGGCACGAACATCACGAACAGCCCGCCGAGCACCGGTCCCCAGGTGGAGCCCAGCCCGCCGACCACGATCCCGGCGAGCAGCGTGATCGAGAGGTTGACGGTGAACGAGTCGGGCGAGACGAACCCGATCGTCCACGTGTAGAGGCAGCCCGCCGCGCCCGCGAACATCGCGCTCCAGGCGAACGCGAGCCGCTTGTACGAGGCCGGCTTCACGCCCATGACCTCGGCGGCCGTCTCGTTGTCGCGGACCGCGTGCATCGCCCGTCCGACCCGCGAGCGCAGCAGGAAGTGGACGACGACGAACGCCAGTACGGTGGCCGCCAGCGCCAGGTAGTACAGCCACTGGTCCTCGGCCAGCCCGGTCCAGCCGGGCGGGGTCGGCTTCTCCAGCGTCAGCCCCATCGACCCGCCGGTGAACGACTCGAACCGCTTGAGCAGCGGCACCAGGAAGATCGCTATGGCGAGCGTGACCAGGGCCAGATACAGGCCGCGGAGCCGTGTGGTCGGTACCCCGAGCGCCAGCCCGATCGCGAACGCCAGCGCGGCCGCGAGCGGGAACGTCACCAGGTACGGCACGTCCCAGCGATCCATCATGATCGCCGTCCCGTACGCGCCGACCGCGAAGAACGCCCCGTGCCCGAGCGAGATCTGCCCGCCATGGCCGACCAGGAGGTTCAGCCCGAGCAGCGCCACCGCGTAGACCATCACCATCGTGAACTGGAAGACCCGGAACGGGACCAGCTCGAACGGCGCCCACAGCGCCACCAGCGCCAGCACCCCGATGCCGATCCAGCGCCCGCGCCCCGCGAGGAGACCCGTCAACCGCTCCCGCCCGGAGGCCTGGGGAGCCTTCTCGTCCTTGGCCTCCTTGGCTTCCTTGGCTTCGGGCTCGGACATGTCCGTGCCCGTCGTGTCGGTCGATTCACTGCTACCTGTCATGCGCGTTCCACCGCCGCTCGTCCGAAGAGGCCTTGGGGGCGCAGCAGCAGGACGCCGAGGATGACGGCCAGCGGAACGCCGATCTTCAGGTCGGAGCCGATGAAGCCGACGTACGCGCCGGCCAGCGTCTCGGCCACGCCGACGATCAGGCCGCCGGCCACCGCGCCCGCCGGGCTGTCGAAGCCGCCGAGGGTGGCCGCCGCGAACGCGTAGATCAGGACGCCGCCCATCATGTTGGGCTCCAGGAACAGCAGCGGGGCGACCATGACGCCCGACACCGCGCCGACCAGGGCGGCCAGGCCCCAGCCGAGCGCCAGCGTCCAGCCCACCCGGATGCCGACCAGCTTGGCCGAGTCCGGGTTGGTGGCCACCGCGCGCATCCCGAGGCCGATCTTGGTGTGTCGGAACAGCAGGTAGAGCAGGCCCATCACCCCGCCCACCACGGCGAGCACGCCGAGCGTGGAGTAGCCGACGCTGACCCCGCCGGCCTCCAGCGCGCCGGTCGGGAACGGGTTCGGGAAGTCCTTGATCAGGAACGACCAGATCCAGCCCGCCGCCGCGTTGACGAAGATGAACAGGCCCACGGTGACGATCACGATGGTCAGCTCGGGGGCGCCCTCGACCGGACGGATGATCACCCGTTCGATCAGCATCCCGCCGAGGAACGAGACCGCCAGCGTGAGCACCAGGGCCAGCCAGAACGGCATCCCGCCGTCGATGAACGTCCAGGCGACGTAGGTCGCGAACATCGCGAGCTCGCCCTGCGCGAAGTTGACGATTCCAGTGAACTGGTAGATGAGCACGAGGGCGAGGGCGAGGCTGGCGTAGATCGCGCCCGAGCCCAGACCCGCGACGATCTGCTGCAGGAAGTCGGCCATGCTAGATCCGGTATCCGAGGTAGGACTGGGCGACCTGTTCGTTCGCCCGGATCTCGTCGGCCGTCCCCGACAGGACGATCCGGCCGGTCTCCAGCACGTGCGCCTGACCGGCGATGCCCAGGGCCAGATGGGCGTTCTGTTCCACGACGACCACGGTGGTCCGCTCCTCCTGGTTGATCGATTGCACGATGCCGAACAGCTCCCGGGTGACCAGCGGCGCCAGTCCCAGCGACGGCTCGTCCAGCAGCAGCAGCCGGGGGCGCGACATCAGCGCGCGCCCGATCGCGAGCATCTGCTGCTCGCCGCCGCTGAGGCTGCCCGCCTCCTGCTTGAGCCGGGCCTTGAGTACGGGAAAGTGGCCGTACACGCGGTCCAGATCGGCCTGGACGGCGGAGCGGTCGCGCCGCGCGTACGCGCCGAGCCGCAGGTTCTCCTCGACGGTCAGCGGCATGAACGTGCCGCGCCCTTCGGGGACGTGCGCGACGCCCTGACGCGCGACGGCGTCCGGCGAGCGCCCCGACAGCGTGGCCCCGTCCAGCCGTACGGTCCCGCGACCGCGGATCATCCCGCACAGCGCCCGCAGCAGCGTGGTCTTGCCCGCCCCGTTCGGGCCGAGGATCGCGCAGATCTCGCCATGCCTGACCCGCAGGCTCAACCCGTGCAGGACCTTCACGTCGCCGTACCCGGCATGCAGGTCCTCCACGACGAGGAAGTCCCCCGCCGGCTCTTCGCTCTTGATCGCTTCCTTGCTCAGCTCCGCCTCCTCGCTTCGCTCGGTCATGCCGCGGTCCCCAGGTACGCCTCGATGACGGCAGGGTCGCGTTGGACCTCTTCGGGCGGGCCTTCGGCGATCTTCTTGCCGAAGTCGAGGCAGACGACGCGGTCGCAGATACCCATCACGAAGCCCATGTGGTGCTCGACGACGATCACGGTCACGTCGAGGTCGTCGCGGATGGCGCGCAGCCAGCCGGAGAACTCCTCGACCTCGCTGGAGCTGAGGCCGTTGACGGGCTCGTCCAGGAGCAGCAGGCGGGGACGGGAGGCGAGGGCGCGGGCCAGTTCGACGCGTTTCAGGGTGCCGAACGGCAGGCCGCTCGCGGGGTGGTCGGCGACCTTGGACAGCTCCAGCCGTTCGAGCAGCTCGTCGGCCTCGGCGCGCAGCCGGGCCTCCTCACGGCGGACGGCCGGCAGCCGCAGGCTCGCGCTGACGAAGCCGGCGCGGCCGTGGTGGTGGGCGCCGACCATGACGTTGTCGCGTACGGACATGTGCGGGAAGAGCCCGAGGTTCTGGAACGTACGGGCGATGCCGAGCGCGGCGATCGCGTGCGGGGCCGCCTTGAGCAGGTCGCGGCCGTCGTACTCGACCCGGCCCTCGTCGGCGTTGTAGCGGCGGGTGAGGCAGTTGAACAGGGTGGTCTTGCCGGCGCCGTTGGGTCCGATCAGTCCCACCATCTCGCCGCTCTGCACGCCGAAGCCGACACCCCCCAGCGCGGTGATGCCGCCAAAGCGAACGGTAAGATCGTGAACCTCCAGCATCCGGCCTCCTGAGCGCGGGGTGGGTGGAACGGGTCAGCAGGAGCAGGTGGACAGGGGCTGTGAGCGGGGCAAGGCGGGAGCCGGTCGCGTCGCCACCACAGAACGGTGTTCTGGAGTAGGGCGTCAGCGTAAAATCCGCACCTCAGCGCGCACATTGGGTGCGGGAACCCAAGATGCGACCTGGGAATTGTCCGTCGAGCACAGCATGCGTCTCGGACATGTCACGAGCCGTTGACGCTGCCGCCGCGGACATGGATCATCCGGACATGTCCGGTGGTTTCAGCACGGGAATGCTCACCGGTGCGGACACGCTCCGTACCGAACGCTCACGAATCCTTGCCGAGCTCCTCAACCGCGTCGACGAACTGGCGGACAGGGCTGTCACGACGATGCGCGCGGAGATCCCCGCGTACGCGGCCCGGGACGCCGGCTTCCACGCCGACGCCCGGGAGCAGGTGGCGCGCCATTACCGCACCAAGCTCGCCGTACTGCTGGAGGAACGCACGGTCACGTTCGAGGACATCGCCTTCACCCGGCGCGCCTCGATGCGGCGCGCCCAGGCCGGCTTCGCCCTGGCCGACTACATCAACGGCTTCCGTGTCGGCCAGCAGGTCTTCTGGGAGGCGGTGCTCGAGCACGCGGGCCGCTCGTACGGGGGGCACGAGGCCGCGCTGACGCTGGCGTCTCCGCTGATGCGGTACTGCGACTTCGCCAGTACGCACGCGGCCAACGCGTACATGGAGTTCCAGCAGTACGCGGCGGCGGAGGCCGTACGCGAGAGCCGGGACCTGGTGGAACTCCTGCTGGACGGGGAGATGCCCACCCGTGGACCGCAGCTGGCGACCGCCCATGGCCATGGCCTGGCCACCGACGCGCGCGCTCCGCTGGTGGTGGTGACGGCGATCCTGGTCGGGCCCGAGCCCGGAGCGGACGCGCGGCACGCGGCGTGCGCGGCGATCGCCCGGACGGGGGTCAGCGGGCACCGGACGCTCTCGATCGTGCGGCAGTCGGAGATCGTCGCGATCCCCGCGCTGGGTCCGGGCGGCGATCCCGAGAAGCTGTGCGACCGGCTCCAGAAGGTCCAGGAGAGCCTGCTGGCCGAAGGCATCGTGCTGGCGATGGGCATCAGCACCGTCATCGACGGTACGGCGCAGATCCCGCGCGCCTACCAGGAGGCGCGGGCCGTACTGGAGTTCCTGCCCGAGGACGGGGGCGTTGCGGCACTGCCGCGGATCTCGCCGTTCGAGTACATGGCGCTGCGGGCCGACGACACCGCCCGGCACCTGGTCGATCCGCGGATCACCGGGCTGCTGTCCGAGGACCGGATGCGCGGCGGGGTCCTGACCGCCACGATCCGCGCGTTCGCCGCCGCCGACCTCAACCTGAGGGCGGCGGCCGAACGGCTCCAGATCCACCACAACACCGCCCAGTACCGGCTCCGCCGGATCCAGGAGCGGACCGGCCGCAACCTCCGGCACATCACCGATCTGGTGGATCTGCTGGTGGCGATCGCGCTCCAGGACGTGCTGCCCGCCGGAGCCGAACCGGGCCTGGCCACCTACTCGGGACGCCCCGTCAACGGGACGCGGCCGAGCACGGCACCCGTCACGGGCCAGTCCGCCACGGGCAGGTCCACCGATACGGAACGGCCCACCAATACGGGACGGCAAAGACTGGTCTCCGCGACCAATGAGGGGGATGGGACCACGGACGTACCGTCGGTGCATGAACCTCGCTGAGCGGCTGCGCGCCGCCGCCGAAAGGCTCGGCGGGCGCACGGTCCTCACGCTGGACCGCGAGGGGCTCAGCTATCGGGCGCTGGAGGTCATGAGCGCCCGGGTGGCGACGCTGCTGCGCCGGCGCGGGATCCGTCCCGGCGACCGGGTCGCGGTGATGCTGCCGAACGTGCCCGAGTTCGCCGTCGTCTACTACGGGGTGCTGCGGATCGGGGCGGTGGTCGTCCCGCTCGACCCGCTGCTGAAGCGGCGCGAGATCGCCGCGTACCTGGAGGACAGCGCGGCCCGGCTGGTGATCGCCTGGCATGCGTACGCGGAGACCGTCGAGGCGGGCATGGCGGACTCCCGCGCGGACTTCCTGTTCGTGGTCCCCGACGAGTTCCGCAGGCTGCTGCGGGGGGTGCCGCCCGAGCACGACATCGTCCAGACGGCCGGCGACGAGACGGCCGTCATCCTCTACAGCGCCGGTACGACCGGGCTCGCCAAAGGCATCGAGCTGACTCACGCCAACCTCGGTGGCAACGCGGCGACGGTGGCGCGGATGCACGCGCTGGGGATGGACGACGTCGTCCTCGGCGCGCTACCGCTCTACCACGCGTTCGGCCAGACCTGCGCGCTCAACGCGACCATCCACGCGGGCGGGCGGCTGACGCTGCTGGAACGGTTCGAGGCGGGACGGGCGCTGGAGGTCATCCGGCGGGACGGCGTGACGGTGTTCCAGGGCGTCCCGGCGATGTTCATCGCACTGCTCGACCAGCCCGGCGTGTCCGACCTGTCGCTGCTGCGGATCTGCGTCAGCGGGGGCGCGCCGCTGCCGCTGGACGTGCTCGGCGCGTACGAGACCCGGGTCGGCTGCTCGATCATCGAGGGGTACGGGCTCAGCGAGACCTCGCCGCTGTCGGCCTCCAACCGGGGCGGGCGGGGCCGCCGGCCGGGCTCGATCGGGCGGCCCATCCGGGACGTGGAGATGCGGGTCGTCGGCGACGACGGGCGTGAACTGCCGTGCGGCGAGATCGGCGAGATCATCGTGCGCGGCCCCAACGTCATGAAGGGCTACTGGAACAACCCCGAGGCGACCGCCGACGCGGTGCGCGGCGGCTGGTTCCACACCGGCGATCTCGGCCGGGTCGACGACGACGGCTTCTTCTTCCTGGTCGACCGGCGCCGGGACGTGATCATCCGGGCCGGCTACACCGTCTACCCGCGCGAGGTCGAGGAGGTCCTGTACGAGCATCCCGCCGTACGCCAGGCCGCCGTCCTCGGCGTCCCGCATCCCGAGGTCGGCGAGGAGATCGCGGCGGTCGTCGCGCTGCGCGCGCCGGCCGGTCCCGACGAGCTCCAGGCCTGGGTGAAGGAACGGGTCGCCGCGTACAAGTACCCCCGGCAGGTCTGGTTCGTCGACGAGATGCCCACCAGCCCCACCGGAAAGATTCTCAAGCGTGCCCTCGGGCTGCCGCTGCACACGGCCGCCACCACCCCCCGCATAGGAGGTGACGGCCGTGCGCCGTCGACACCACCCGAGTCCGAACCCGCGAGATCTGACCGAACGACCACCGAACCGCAGGTCCCTGAGAACGCTGAGAGCGCTGGGCCGACCAGCACAGGGCCGACCAGCGCTGGGCCGACCAGCACAGGGCCGACCAGCACGGGGCCGACCGCTGCGGAACCGGCGGGCGCTGACCGTGCTCGGGACGCTGTGCGCCGCGACCTTGATCGTCGGGAGTCCGGGCCCGGCGGCCGCCGGACCGGCTAAGCCCCCGAAGGTCCCCGGCGACCAGCCGCTGCCCGGCTACACGATCAACAACCCGCCGCTGGCCCCCGCGCTCGTGGACGGGAAGCCGACCCGTGTCCTGCAGGGCGTCCACGGGCACGCCGCGTACGACATCGAGGTGCCGCCGAACTGGAACGGCCGGCTGGTGATGTACGCGCACGGCTTCCGTGGGGCGACCCGGGTCCTCACGGTCGAGCCGCCCGGCTTCGGCATGCGCCAGAAACTCCTGAACCAGGGGTACGCATGGGCCGCGTCCTCCTACTACGCCAACGACTATGACGTGCGAGCCGGCGTGCTGAGCACCCGCGATCTCGCCGACCATTTCGCCCGCAAGGTCGGCCATCCGCGCAAGACGTTCATCACCGGTGTCTCGATGGGCGGGCACGTCACGGCCCGTTCGATCGAGGAGTATCCGAGGATGTACGACGCCGCGCTGCCGATGTGCGGTGTCCTCGGCGATCACGGGCTGTTCGACTTCTTCCTGGACTTCTCGCTGGTCGCCCAGGACCTCGCGGACATCCCGGCGTACCCGCCCCCGGCCGACTACCAGACGGTCGTCGTTCCCAAGATCAAGGCGGCTCTCGGGCTGGCGTCCGGTGCTCCGACCAACGCGCTCGGCGAGCAGTTCCGCGCCATCGCGGTCAACCGCAGCGGTGGCGAGCGTCCCGGCGACGACGCCGCGTTCGCGTACTGGCAGAACTACCTGTTCAGCCTGGCCGGGCCGCCCACCGGAGGCACGCTGGCCCAGGAGCCTGGGAACGTCGCGACCAACCTCCGTACGCGCTACACCCCGAGCACGCCGGTCAACGTGAACAGGACCGTCGAGCGCGTACGTCCGGCCGACCCCGGCGCCCGTCACACCCGGCGCCTGACGGAAGTCCCGAGCATCTCGGGCCGTCCGAACGTGCCGGTGCTGTCGCTGCACAACCTCGGTGACATGTTCGTCCCGTTCTCGATGGAGCAGCTCTACGCGAAGGACGTCGCCCGTAACGGCCGCACCAAGCACCTCGTGCAGCGTGCGATCCGTTCCATCGGCCACTGCGAGTTCAGTGCCGCCGAGGTAGGCGCCGCCTGGGACGACCTGGTCCGCTGGGAACGCGACGGCACCCGTCCCAAGGGCGACAACGTGAGCCGCCCGAGCACGGTCGCCGACCCGGCCTACGGCTGCCGATTCAGCGACCCCGCCGCGTACTCGACCGGAACGAGGGCCCTCTACCCGGCCTGCCCCTGACACCCGCTTCCGTTGACTCGTGGCGTGTTCGCC